>CAYOBG010000001.1:0-1848 GCA_964402265.1 uncultured Candidatus Nitrosotenuis sp.
AAATATGCTTAAAGAAACATTCTTGAGAAAACAGAAAATTTTGCATCTGGCTACAATAGATTCTCATGGTATGCCACATCTAGTTCCGGTATGGTACAAGTATGTTGGAAAAAAATTCTATATTGGGACAAATACAAAAACGACAAAGGCAAAGAACATTATGAAAAATAGAAAGGTTTGTTTTTGTGTTGATGCTGGGATTTGGTCTCCAATTGACGGTATGATGGGCACGGGAAAAGCTAAAATCATCAAGCAACAAGATAAAGTAAAAAAAATCGCAGGTAGAATCTTACTTCGCTATTTTAAGACTCTGAAAGAAAAGTCAGCTAAAGAACTACTCGAGCAAACAAACTGTATAATAGAAATCACACCAATCAAAGTTACGATCTGGCATTATTGACAAAACTTTTCAATTTCATTTAATGCAAAGTCCAAGGTATTGAGATCAGGTAGAAAGACAATTCTAAAGTGGCCGCTTCCATATTGTGTTCCAAATCCAGAGCCGTGAACTGTTAAAACTCCAGTTTTTCTTAGCAGCTCCATTACAAATTCCTGATCAGTCTTGTATGGATTTTTTTCAATCTTTGGAAACGCATAGAATGCACCCTTTGGATTAAAACAGGACAATCCTGAAATTGAATTTAGTCTTTTTACTACAAAGTCACGTCTTTTTTTAAGCTCTGATACAAATTCAGAAACGTATCCTTGTGGGCCTTGCAGTGATTCTAGTGCAGCATATTGAACTGGTAAACTAGTAGAGATTCTTACTCTAGCTAACTTTGGCAAATTCTCACGTATTGGTACAAGTTTTGGTGAATTGTTAAATGCGACATACCCAATTCGCCAGCCGGACATTAAATGAACCTTGGAGAATCCATTTAGCAGTATGATTGGCGAGTCGCCAGAAACCTTACCAATTCCTGTAAATTTCTCATCAAATACGATCTGATCATAGATCTCATCACAAATAATGTACAAATCATGCTCATTAGCAATATCGACTAGTTGTTTTAGCGATTTTTCAGAAAATACAGCGCCAGTAGGATTATTTGGAGAAATCAGACATATTGCAACTGTCTTTGATGTAATCTTTGATTTGATATCGTCAATGTCAGGCGTGGAATTTTTTAAGTCCACTGCAAACTCGACTGGCTTGCCACCATGCAATCTTACGTATGATGCATATGGTGGATAGTATGGGCCTGGCAGCAATACCTCATCTCCTTCCTCAACAATGGATGACATTACCATGTCTAGCGCTTCAGAGACTCCATTTGTTACTAAAATGTCGTCTGCAGAAACTGAAAGTCCTTTCATTTTCTCTTTTTGCGCTATTGCATCTCTAAGTTCTGGAAGTCCTTCGGATTGAGCATAGTAGTTTTGTCCTTCCCTAATTGCTTTGATCATTGCCTCTTTGACATTTGATGGAGGCTGAAATCCATATTGAACAGGATCACCGATGTTAAGATAAGTAATTTTTTTTCCTTGTTTTTCTACCTGTCTTGCAGCTGTGACAATGTCACGTATTGCATATTCCACTCCAGCTACTTTCTTGGAAACCTTCAAGGCAGCTAGACAGATATTTAGCCCCGTTAAAGGGTTTTTGGACTCGTAGCACAGTCTGGATAGTGCGGGCGGCTTCGGACCGCCAGGTCGAGGGATCGAAGCCCTCCGAGCCCTTCTTAAATATGAATTAGATATTGAACAGAATTAATCTTTATTTTCAATGACAAAACAAAATAATCATGGATAAGAATTTTGATAAAGAGTTCAAGCTGGTACGAGCCACACAGAAAGACTCGCGATTCACCTACGATGTTGTTAAAAGCTGGCTGGACAAACATGCAG
>CAYOBG010000001.1:1858-28408 GCA_964402265.1 uncultured Candidatus Nitrosotenuis sp.
GCCAGGTCGAGGGATCGAAGCCCTCCGAGCCCTGAATTATTTTTTTAATTCTATGTTAAACTATATTAAAACAATTTGAGTACGTATCACAATGCCCGGAATAGGTTTGATGAAGAAGAGATTAGAAACAGAAAAACAAGCCATTGTGCTAGCAGTATCAGGGATTGTAAAACAATACAACATCAATCCAGATAACATCAAAACACTTGAAACAAAATATGATGATGACGCAGGTGACTGGTATGTTGCACTAGGATTTACAAACAAAAGAGCAATAGTAAGAATGGATTCGGTTCACGCAACCATTCTAGAGATCAATGAAATTTAGTCAGAAAATTATTTTCTAAATTGAACGTTTGGTGTTTCTGGCTGGGGTATTATGATCAAGCCACCATCTCTAAGTTGGCCAATCAATTGAATGACTTCTTTTTCTACTTGTGATCTTTGAAGACCTGTTTTTTGGGCAAAAATATCTACTAGTTCTGTGATCTTTCTTTTTCCATTACATGACTTCCAAAAATCAATAATTGCTTGATTTACCATGAATCCCTGATTGTGCTCATTTGCAAGCACCATTCCACCATCCTCTTGTTGTACGAGAGAACCTACCCCTTGTGGCAATGCAGTTTCATAATCAATTGGAGCTGGACTATTCCCAGAGGACATGCTCTTGAGTTTTGCCTTGGCAGATTCTGACATTTTATCCATTGTCCATGGAGGATTCCAAACAATGTCAACTTTCACATCATTGACGCCTGGAACTTTTTTCACGTATCTTGTCACATCCTGCACCAACGTTTGGTGCAATGGACAGCCTTGTGTTGTTAGCGTCATTTTGATATTAACATCGTTTGATGGCGTAATGTCGATTCCATAAATTAGACCCATTTCCACTATATTCAATGGAACTTCCGGATCCATGCACTTGGTAAGAGATTCTCTTACTTGGTCTGCACTTACGGACATATTTTGTATTTGATTTTAAAAATGAATAAAAACTTTCTATTTCTTAGCTTCAAATAATTTTTTGATAGAGTCTTCATATGGTGCTTTTGCGACACCGGCCTCGGTGATTATGCCTGAGATTAGTTCTGGTGGGGTCATATCAAATGCCGGATTTATCACGTTGATTCCATCTGGTGCAGTTTTTTTATCCCCAATTTGTGTGACTTCAGTTCCCTTTCTTTGTTCTATTATGACGTCTTGCGGATTGCTTTTCATATCAAATGTCGAAAGCGGCGCTGCTACATAGAATGGAATGCCATGTTGTTTTGCCATTAGCGCTACTTGATATGTCCCGATTTTATTATACACATGACCAGTTCGCAAGATTCTGTCAGCACCAACTACTACTTTGTGGACAAGTCGGTTTGCCATTGAGTATCCTACAGCAGTATCTGGAATCAGACTGACATCAAACCCATCATGTTTTAGCTCAAATGCAGTAAGTCTTGATCCTTGCTGCACAGGCCTTGTCTCTGTTGCAATTACTTTAACGTTTTTTCCACTTTCTTTTGTTGCTCTAATTACTCCAAGTGCAGTTCCATATGCCACTGTTGCCAGAGATCCGGCATTACAGTGAGTCATTATTGTATCATTATTATCAAAAAGCTCCGAACCATATTTTCCCATGGTCATGTTAATCTGGATATCTTCTTCTGCGATTTGCTTTGCTTTATCGATCATTGATTCTTTGATTTGTGATATGTCGGCGCATGTTTTTGCTATCTCCATCATTTTCTCAAGACCCCATGCAAGGTTTACTGCTGTCGGTCTGGTTTCAAATAGAACCTTTTTTGCTTTTTCAAGATCTTCAATGAGTTTTTCTTTAGTTGTCGCAGTACTTTGTAATGCGGCAAGAGTCAATCCGAATGCCCCAGCTACCCCTATTGCAGGCGCACCTCTAATAACAAGAGTTTTGATTGCGTTTGCAACATCTAGATAATCAGAGTATTCTACAAGTACAAGTTCGGTAGGCAATTTAGTTTGATCAATCATCACAACTTTGTTATTTTTCCAATCTATGGTTCTTAATAGCGGCAAAGTTTTCTCAGTCAAGTAAATTAGACAGAATTTTTTCGTTATTTAAAATAAACTTGTTAACTATTATATCTCAAGATATTATTCAGAAAATGATTGCTTGACTCTTCTATCTTGAATAAATTTGACTCTCACGGAATGTACAAGGTTTATGATAAATGGCCTGAAATTGCAAAAGAAAGTTACAATACAGATCTTGCACCGGTAAATTTTGAGAAAATCTCGCACATTGTTTTAGCTGGAATGGGGGGTTCGGGAACAATCAACGACATATTTTCTTCGATACTATCCAAGACTAATATTCATGTTGATGTTGTAAAAGGATATCATATTCCAAACACGGTAGATCCCAACACTTTGGTAGTTACCACTAGTGTGTCTGGAAATACTGCGGAATCTCTAACTGTGTTAAATTCAGCTAAAAATACAGGTAGTAAAATAATTGCATTTTCTAGTGGAGGCAAAATGGAAGAATATTGCAAAACAAACAAAATAGAGCACAGACATATCTCAACACATCATTCTCCAAGAGCTTCAGCTACAGCGTTTTTATTTGCAATGTTAAAGATTTTGCACCCCATAATTACAATAAAAAAAGAAGATATTCTTGAATCAATTAAGAATTTAGAGCACCTACAAAAGAGAATATCGTCTGTAAATCTTACTGCGGATAATCCATCCCTAAGTCTTGCAGAATGGATTTCAGACATTCCGGTGATTTATTATCCTTGGGGACTTCAAGCAGCTGCAATTAGATTTAAAAATTCTCTTCAAGAGAATACGAAAATGCATGCCATGGCAGAAGACATCATAGAAGCTTGTCATAATGGAATTGTTGCTTGGGAAAGACAATCTAATCTTAAACCCATTTTGATCAGAGGAGAAGATGATTACATAAAGACAAAAGAACGGTGGGTTATCATCAAAGACTACTTTGAACAAAGCAAGATTGAGTATAGAGAAATTTTTTCTGTTAAGGGAAGCATATTGTCAAAGATAGTTGGTTTGATCTACTTGCTTGATTACTCTACGATATATCGCGCTGTAATCTCAGGAATTGATCCTACTCCGGTTAATGCAATTAATTTTATAAAAAGCCGAAGTAAATAGATTAAAAAATTTAGTATTTTTTTTGTCGTTTCTTGTGTTTCAAGATTTTTGCATAATCATCATTAATTTCTTTTATCAGATTAAGCGCGTCATCTTTTATCAGATCAAGATTTGGGATCACACAATGACCACCTATGAAGCCAGGATACATTTTTGGTCTATTCCCAAGAAATTTGTGAATCTCATCTGCAAATGACCACATTTCATCGTAATTGATTTTATTTTTTACAGCGATCATATTACTTAGTTGAGCGTAGTTTATCAGCCATCCATAATATGACGTGTCAACAACAATTTTAGCAAGTTCAAGCGTGATTGGATTTGACATTCTGTTTGTCTTTATGCCACATTTTTTCATCATATTTGAGTAAGTTGTAGCTGCCCAGGTTGATCTAGGAGCATTTTGTTCAATGGCATAAAATTTTGTGTAACGTTTCAGATCATAGACCATTCTTTTATGGACTCCACGCGTAGCGCTATACATTACAGGAATCAATAATTTTTGTTGAAGTATGCTTGTTGTTTTTGGGCGAATGGTACTATGTATGACTACACATTCTGGTTGAAATTTTTCATTCAGTAAAACAACATTTGCAATAAAATTTGTAGTAAATGGAATACAAACGTGTAGAAATCTAGTAGGCAAGTTTTGATATTTTAAAAATTTTTTGCTGTCCATTAATTTCGGATTAATATCATACCCAATTGCAGGATTAGTCTTCGAAAGAATCTGTAAGATTGGTTTTCCTATCTCACCAAGGCCAACTACAACGTCTTTTTTCAAGTGATAAATCTATGAAAATCACCTAAATTAACTAAATGCTCAAGTAACCTAACAAAAATAACTGCACCACATACTGAAAAAACATGTGGTAACTTCTCATATCAAGTCGGTTTTAGTTTGTCTTTTTTATCCAAGTTTTAGAGAAAGCAAAATTTTGTAATGTGAGATTTGTCTAAGAATTGTTTGTATCACATATATTATTTGGAATTAGACTTTCACATGTTCACTTTGTAAAAGTGAAAAAAGAAAAATATCCCACCATTTACCTCTTCGCCATAATGAGTCACGTAATACTATTTCTTGTGTAAAGTTCATTTTTTTAAAAAGTTTTATTGAAGTTTCGTTATAATCAAAAACTTCAGCTTCTAATCTATGTAGTTTTAATTTGTTGAATCCATAATCAATCAGCATTTGTAAAACTTCTGTACCAAATCCTTTATTCTGAGATTTTTTTTCCCCTATAATTATTGCAATGGATGCAGTTTTATCTTTTAGATCAACATGAATTAAGCCACATACTCCTATTGGGTTATCCAATTTATTGGTGACCATAAACATAACACGATCAGAATTTTTTTGCATGGTTTGTTCGTACCAATTTTCTTGGTTAATCATATTAAGAAGAACATATTGAGTATTAAATGCAAATATATCATTAGAGTTTCTCCATTTTTGTAAAGTTCTCAGATCATTTTTTGTGATTGTACAGAAATTTACATATTTTCCATACACTGCAACTTTTTTAGATTTTAATTTGCTCATAACATTATGAAAATTTGTTAACTGAGTTGATGATTAAATCGAGATCAGAGTCAGAAAGATTAGGATGTGTGGGAAGAGTTACTATTGAATTCCCCACATTTTCAGTTATTGGAAGACTAGAATGTTTGTCATACATTGAGAATTTGTGAATTGGTTGATAGTGTATTCCGGTTTCAATACCAACGCTTTTCATTTTCTTTCTGAATCGATCCCTATTTTTCAATAGAATCCAGTAAAAATGATATGAACAGTTTTCATCATATGGAATTTGTTGTTCAAGATGAATTTCGTTATGATATCTTTTTGCAATTTTCTTTCGTTTACTGTTCAAACGGTCTAGTTTTTTTAATTGTGCTAACCCTATTGCAGCAGAAAATTCATTCATATAGAAATTCCAGCCCAGATCTTTTATATCATAAGATACATCTTTCCTGTTAGTTATTCCACACCATCTTCTTGATGAAAAAATTTTTCTTAGATTTCTATGATCAGAGCGATTAACTGAAATCAATCCGCCAGACGGCATTGCAAGATTTTTTACAGGATGAAAGCTAAAACACACCATATCGCCATGTGAACCTATTTTTTTGCCAGCATAGCTAGCACCGCATGCATGAGCAGCGTCCTCGATTAGTGTTAAATCAAACTCTTCTTTGATATGTTTTAGCTGAGATAGATCTGCAGGCATGCCTGCAAAGTGAACAGGCAGTATCGCTTTGGTATTTTTGGTGATTTTTTTCTTTATGTCAGAAGGATCAATACAGAGGGTTTGCGGATCTACTTCTGCAAAGATTGGTTTTCCACCATTATATACAACTGCATGAGCTGTGCTTACAAAAGAAAGTGAGGGCAGAATGACTTCTTTATTTTTAATATCCAATACGGAAAGCGCGAGATGTAATGCAGCTGTTCCACTATTCACACCAATACAATCTTTTGAATTCACATATGCACGAAATTTTTTTTCAAAATCGTCGACATGTCCTATTCCGGCACCAGATGCCCAAAATCCATTTTTAAAAATTTTTTTTACTGATGATTCCTCTTCACCAGATACTACTGGATCAAATAATTTAATTTGATTCATTTTTGTATTCATTTGAGAGTTTTGAATAAATAATAGAGTTCCACCATTTTCCACTTCGCCATGCTTTATCTCTCAAAACACCTTCTTTTTTAAAATTCATTTGTTCAAATAGATCTATATTTTCTGTGGATATTTGAAAAATTTCTACCCATAATCGGTGAAGGTTAAGCTCTTCAAAGCCATATTCAAGTATTAGATTAATTGTGTCTTTTGCTTCCTTTGTTTTTTGCCAGTTTCTATTTGACATATAGATAGAAATTTCAGCGTGCTTATTTTTCCAATCAATGTATGTAAGTCCCGTAACACCATCTATTTTTCCATTTTTCTTCATAATTCCAAACATTATATGTTTGGGCGGATTTTCAGTGTGAATTAATTCAAACCATTTCTTCTGATGTATCATGTTAAGTAATCTGTATTCCCTGGTAGTTTTTCTCACATGTTTGCGGTTCCTCCAATCTCTCAATAATTTCAAATCGTCTTGTTCTAATGCTCTTAACTTGACATATTTTCCTTCAAACATATGAAATACTGACTTGAATAGATAGATAAATCAATATCTCTATCACTAAAGTCGATAGAGGTATGGTTTACTTATTTTGTGCATATAGAGACTGGGCGATTTTGTTATACCAAAAATTGGTCAAAAAACATAAAGATTTGATTCTACTTGATAATCCTAAAAAACTTACAGTTACGTATTTAAAAAAAATTAAGCCTAGCTTAATTTTCTTCCCAGATTGGTCATGGATTATTTCAGGGGACATAATAAAGAATTATCAATGCATTTGTTTTCATGAATCAAATTTGCCAAAGTTTCGTGGCGGAAGCCCAATACAAAACCAGATAATTCGCGGTATGAAAAAGACCAAGACCACAGCGTTCATAATGAATGAAAAACTAGATGGTGGAGACATATTACTTCAAAAAGATTTATCATTAGACGGAACATTAGATGAGATATTCTCCCGAATGATAGAAAATGATTATTTTTTAATCAATAGAATTATTGAAGGTAAATTTAGAAGGCGAAAGCAAACTGGTAAGAGTACTACATTTAAGAGAAGAAAACCCGAAGAAAGTGAATTGGAGACGCTGGATTATTCCAAGAAATACATCTACAATTTCATACGAATGCTTGCAGATCCCTACCCTAATGCCTATATTAAGTTCGGAAAGAAAAAAATTGTTTTCAAAGATGCAAAATATGACGGTAAAAAACTTGAATTTCGAGGAGAAATAATTTGAAAGTTCTTGTAATTGCCGCTCACCCGGATGACGAAGTCTTAGGAATGGGTGGCACTATCACAAAATATGTGAAAAATGGACATGAATTAAAGATAATTATTATGGCTACAGGAATTATTTCTCGGCGTTCTTCTGGATATACAAACTCAACTAATTATCAAACAAATAAAAAAACCATGGAAAAGATGGAAAAACAAGTAAGTGCGTTACAGAGGGATGCTATCAAAGCTGCAAAAATAATGGGTGTAAAAAATATAGAATTCATGGACTTCCCAGATAATGAGATGGATAAGGTTTCAAACTTGGAGATAACAAAGAAGATAGAATCATCGATAACAGATTTTAGACCGGAAATTATTTTTACACATTCACAAAATGATGTCAATGTTGATCATAGGATGCTTTATGATGCAACTATAACTGCAACAAGACCACATTCTAAATATCAAGTAAAAGAAGTAATATCTTTTGAAGTGCCATCATCTACAGAGTGGTATTTTCCAGCAAAATTTTCTCCAAATATATTCATTGATATAAGTAAAGAACTTGCAACGAAAATTCGAGCTTTATCCGCTTACAAAACTGAGATCAGAAATTTTCCACATCCAAGATCTGAGGAAGGGTTAGAAGTAATTGCAAGACGATGGGGAACAGTCTCAGGTTTTTCTGCAGCTGAAGCATTTTGTTTAGTTAGACAGTTTAAAAATTCATTATGATGATTGGCTAAATTTAGTAGTTATTTTATTCATAATCCAAGATTCCTTCACCAATTTCTATATCTTTCATAGCTTTTTTCCCGTTAATCTGTGTAAGAAATCTCGGTTCCAGACCCCTTGTCATATTACCTGGTCGGAGTACTTCAAAGTTATACCCCTCTTTTAAAATTTCACCTTTTGTAATTTTTTTAATTGCTTGAATAGATCTTTTGGCAAATTTCTGTAATTCGTTTTCTTCTTTGAGAACTTCTTTATTACCAGATCCTTTAGATTTGTCTGCTTGTCTAATTGAGGATATCATAAGTTCCAATTCAGTTGGGATTAATGCAAATCGATGATCCGGCCCAGCAAGATTTCTATCAATTGTAAAATGCTTTTCTATTACCGTTGCACCAAAACCAACTGCCACTAGTGGGGCTATTATTGGATCCATGCTGTGATCAGAAAATCCCACAGGAAGACAATATCTAGATTTCATCTGAGGAATCACACTCAGATTCATAGATTCTATTGGTGCGGGATATTTTGATGTACATTGTAAAAGAACAATTCGATCATGGGTTTTCTTAACAAGATTCACTGCAAAGTCAATTTCATCATATGTACTTGCACCAGTTGAAATAAGAATCGGTTTTTTTGTTTTTGCAAGAAATTCAAGTAATCTAACATGATTTATTTCAAATGAAGCGATTTTGTGTATTGGGACGTATGGATCTATCTCTTGAGCATCTTTTATTGAAAACGGTGTTGCCATGAAAAGTATTTTTTGTTTCTCAGCATATTCTGCAAGAATTGGTATCATTTCATAAGGCATCGATAAATTTTCAAAGATTTTATTGATGTTTTCGCTTATGCCATGTTCAGAAAGGTAGTTACTGGCACCAGCGTTTTGAACATACGTAGTTTCAGGTCTGTAGACTTGGAATTTTATGGCATCAGCACCACATTCGGCTGCAATAGTTATGAGTTGTTTGGCTCTATTGAGATCGTCATCAAAAGTTCCACATTTCCAATTCGAACCACCTTCCGCGACGATAAAAGTTCGATTTTGATTATTTAGTTCATCAAACGAAAACATGAGATACTTTTTGCAGCACTTTATAAAATACTTTATTTATACACGGAAACAAAAAGTATGACACTTATCATAATACATGTTTATGAATTACATTTCTGTTAATGGTGAATAACTCTGGTTCTTGGGTCAGCAGATTTATTATATCATTCATGAGTATTGGACGCTTATTGATTTTAGATATAATTTTTTGAACAAGAATAAAATCCTCAATCTGATCTATTGTCCATCTAAATGATGAAAGATTTTCTTGGTTTTTTACATGATGAATTCTAAATTTCTCCGGATTATTATAAAAATATGGAGTGACATGCTCTCTTTCAGCATCTTGTTTTGCATTTATCCAAGCTTTCTCGAGGGCATTAAATGAAAAAACTTCAGTTTCCGTTCCATAAGGAAACGACCTAGAAACAGCATTAGAAGCATAATCACACGAGCTTGATTGGAATTCAGATATTACTTTCTCTACAATGATTGGATCAATTAACGGATTATCTGCGGTTATTCTAACAATAATAGAAAGCGAATGAAGTTTTGCACATTGGTAATATCTATCCAGCACATCAAGAGAACTACCTCTGAAGCATATCAGATTTTTATTTTGTGCAAATGTTTCAATTACGTCATCTTCTTTTAAATCAGTGGTTGCTATGATAATTTTATCAATATTATTACAATGTTTAAGCTGTTTAATTACATAATCTAAAATTGTATCATGTTCGTCAAGATTCATGAGTACTTTTCCAGGCAATCTAGTTGAACCCATTCTTGCCTGTATAATACAGCCAATCAATCGTTAAAGTGAGTCAATTGCCTAATTAAAAAGCTATTTTGCTTGATTTGCATAATTAAGTCCACAACATCGAGGATTTGTTTAGAATACACAATTAAAAGATTAGATGTAACTGGCTCGGGTTGCAGATAAATAAAGAAGCAAACTGATAAAACTGACTAATATTTAGAAAAATTAATGTTTGATGGAAAAAAAATTCTCATTACAGGCGGTACTGGGTCATTAGGACAGGCACTTACTAAAAGATTATTACAGACAAATGTAGCTACGGTACGAATTTTCAGCAGAAATGAAAACAAACAAGTCATGATGGAATCTAACTTTCATGATAAAAGACTCCGATTTTTAATTGGTGATGTTAGAGAAAAAGAACGCCTTGCAACAGCTTTAGAAGACATTGATATTCTTTTTCATGCTGCAGCACTAAAACATGTTCCGATCATTGAATACAACCCATTTGAAAGCATAAAGACCAATGTAATAGGCTCACAAAATGTAATTGATGCATGTCTACAACAAAATGTAGAAACTGCAGTATGCATTGGGACGGATAAAGCAGTTTCTCCACTCAACACATACGGAGCAACAAAGCTATTAATGGAAAAATTGTTTGTTACTGCAAATAATTACATGAATCGAAGAAAGCACAGAACAAAATTCTTAGCTGTACGTTATGGGAATGTAGTTGGAAGTAGCGGTTCTGTCATTCCAAAGTTCATTGAACAGATCAAAGCTAAGAAAAAGATAACAATAACCGATCCAAAAATGACAAGGTTTAGCATTACGATGGATCAAGCTTTGGATCTCATAATAGACATAGCATTAAATGGAAAAGAATCTGAGATCTACGTTCCGAAACTCAAGTCATACTCAATCATAGATGTCAAAGATACCCTCTTTGAATTGATTGGTAAGACTGGAATCGAAATTGTTGGAATCAGGCCAGGGGAAAAACTACATGAGGTTCTGATCAACAAAGATGAGATGCGCTCAAGTTGGGATTTGGGTAGAAAATACATGATCGCAAATCCACTACGAGAGGATTCAAACATCAGAAAATCCTATAAAAATAAGATTAAAAAGATAAACAACATTGAGACCTATTCTTCAGATAATGTTGAAAAACTATCTAAAACAGAACTAAAGAGAATGATAATACAGTCAGGTCTCCTAGAAACTAAAAACAATAATCTGTCAAATTCGACGTAAGATCTTTACATATTGAGAATCTTATCAAAAAAGTATGCGGGATAAGATTATACGAAATTAAAATGTTGAAATCTCATATTTAAGAAATTAAAGTTCAATTGTTCCTTTAGGTGCATCAAATCCTTTGCCCGACCACCCATTTTCTTCCGTATATTCCTCAAGATAAATTTGGATTGCTTTTCTTTTAACATCTTTTGTAATGTATCGCACCCCATGTGCTGCATGTGGTCCGTCTTGAAACAAACCCATAGTATTGTCTAAATTGTATGCTTCAGTTATGATCTTGGATTCATCTGTATCTGATGCAAAATATGTTCCTCCCGCATCACCTTTTTGCCATCCTTTCGAAAAATAAAAGAATATGATTAGTGTGCTGGGGCCTTCATTGTGAATATGAGGTAATTGAAATCCTCCTTTATGATACAACACAAATCTAAATGTCTTCAATTTGTTTACTGGGATTCCAGAAAATTTTCTTACATTATCTATAAATTCTTGGGAATGTAGGAATCTATAAAATTTGTTCCATTCTGGACTAACCCTTGGATCTTCTACCTCCTCCGCATATTGACCAGAATCGATTTCACCCCATCCTCTAAACATTTGATTTTTTGAATATGATGTACTAGTTTCCCAGCCATTCGACTCATCATACTCAGGAAAAGTTTCATACAACTTTTCATAGAAATCACGTTTCATGACTTCTTCAATAAGTGCGAATTTGAACGGTTTATTGTTCCTAAATGTTTCAGATTGTTTAAAGAAATTCTCCCAATTAAAAATTTCATCAAAGTTTTCCAAATTACGTCTAACCTTCATTTGTTTGAGATTGTAATATAGTGTTATTCATTTTATACAGCACCGATGTTAGAACCATTTTATAATATTTTTTTATAAGCGGTTGAAGAAATCTAGCCTTAATTGATAACTTTAAATCAACATCAAAGACGACTTTAGTTCCAGAATCTATTTTTTCATAAGTTACATTTAGTACAGTTCCTTTTGCAGGACCAGATGTGATTTCAGTGATCAATTGATTACTTCCAATTTTTCTGTGTAATGCATGTTGAATAATTTCTTTTTTTAATAATGTACTAAAAACAATGATTTCCTCGGTTTTAGTTTCGTTTTCATTTTGTTCAATTATTTTAACTGATTTAAGTTGATCAGGGAGATATTTCGAAATGGATTCATAATCTTCGGATAATTTCATTAACTGGTTTGGTTCTGCAGGAAGATTAAATGAAAATTCTAATTTAGGCACGCGATTGTTCTAATCTGGTAATATATTTATATTTTGAAGAACTTCAAGATAGAATTCAAAATAAAATATTTTGTATATTATTTTTTGAGGTTTTGTGTTTTTCTTCCAAATAAATGTCCTGAGACTTTATTAGAAAAACTATCTCTATTAGGATTAATTCTATATAACATATATTCAAAACCAGAATCGTCCAGCACTTTTAGTAATTCAGTAAGGCTGTGTTTTGTTATTTCAAATGCTTCATATTCAATTTTTACTTGATCAACTTTTTCCAAATCTTGTTTTGTAAGAAAGAACTCACATCCCTTGCAATCAGTTTTTAGTATGTCAACATGAGATATGTTAAATTCTTTAATTGCAGATGAAAGGCTATAACCCTGTACCTCAAAGACTACGTAATTATCTCCGTGTGCATTATATACAAATGATGATCTTCCAGCAATGTCAGCTTTATCTGCATGATAAAATTTCAATATACCGTCTTTACCAATTGCTGCATTAATCGGAGTGATTCTTTTTGCCAGCTCCGGATTAAGACTGAGATTTCGCAGCATTGCATCGTAATGAGCTTTCATAGGTTCAAAAGCAAATACTTTTGCTCCCCTACTTGCATAGTACAAAGCTGTATCACCACATTCTGCGCCAACATCTATCACAATTTTATCAGTATAATCATCATCATGACGTATGGTGTGAATATCTTGCACAAATGCCTCACCGATCGTGTTGCCAGGATGTATGGAATCTAAATAAAATTTTATTCCTCTTGAAGTTTCAATGATTTTTTCGCCATTACTTTCTGAAATTACTAATGTTTTATCACGAAAATCTTTAAAATTAATATTCTTAGTCTCAAAATTTGCACCATATCTCAAACCCACCGCCAAAGTAACAATCAAATTTTCATCTTCAATCGATAAGTTATCTAGTGGAACCGTGAAAGTGTTTCTCATATCCAATGTAAGTTTAATTTTTCTATCAGATGCAATAGTATATGACGTAGAATACATTAAAACCATTACAAAATGTAACATAATGTCAAATTTTACACTGCTAAAACTAACTGAATGCCCTTTTATTTTTAGGGTATAATTTTTGCAACCGATTAAAATAGAAAGAACAAGTCCAAATCGATTATCGACTACTTTGATAAAGGGGAGTAGATAGTAAATTATTCCTAACTTGTGAATAATGGACAACACGGTTAGAATTTTCATTGGTCATTTAACTTTTAGTTTTTGAATAGAAACTATATAATCAAAATAATCTGTTTTTAATTTATGAGTGATACCATATCAATTCTAGACGAAAATTTTGATGTTATAAAATTGAAAGAAGAGATAACTCGTCATAAAACCGTACGAACATTTGCACTTAATTATTTTGCGCATAAAACTTTGGAAAAAAATGGTTTAGATCATGATCTAGGAGATCAATATCTCACTAAAGAGGATAAAACTTTCATTGATGATAAATCAATAGACATAACTACAAATTGGTACAATCAGGACTTGTTAAAACCATTTTTGATGTATCGGGGAGTAAATCTTGGCAGCCTTATCGAGCTTGAGCTTTTTCATTATATTTTATCCATTTATATAAAAGCAATTTCGATTTTTCGGATAATTGAAAAGGAGAGTCCAAAAACAATTATCACTTCTACCAACGTGGACGAATTTGTTAGAACTATATGCAATGCAAAAAATATTAAAATAATTTCGTTACAAAAACCCAAAACCGATTCAATGTATTTTGACACCATAAATGTAAAATGTAACATCGGCCCAATTCCGATTTCTATAAAACTCTCAAAAAACAATTATCTTAAAATAAAAAATATTTTTGACAGTATTACAAAATCTCTTTTCGGCCTAAACTTGACTAATAATTTAGAACATCAAAAATCAATACTGCTCTTGGATTTTAATCCTGTTTCCTACAAAATATTATTAAAAGAATTATCTAAGCTAGACAAAAATATTTTATTATTGAATCAGAGACGGCCCGCTATCTGGAATTTGAAAAGTATGCAAATTGTTAGAAGTACAAAATGTGTTATGATCAGTCTTAATGATTTTGAAAAGTATGAGCGAAATAGATTAAAAATGGAAACGATCGAACTTGCAAAAAATCTAAATAAAATGTTTGAATTAGATGACGTTTTTGAAAGTATTTTTATCGTTAAGTCATATTCAGTATGGAATTCAATCAAAAGCACTTTTGCTAAAACCTGTATTTCCAGATTCACAGAATCTCTTAGAAGAATGATTTTACTTGAACATCTCTTTGAAAGATTTGACATATCTGTCATTTTAGAATGGGCTGAAACTGCCCAAGAAGAAAAAGAAATTCTTAACTTATCAAAGAGAAAAGAGATCCCTTCAGTATTATTACAACATGGAATGCTCGCAAATTCACCCCCATGGGATAAATTTTCCAGATTTCTTGCACATTTTTCATCTCCATTTATGAGTGATAAACAAGCAGTATGGGGAGAATTAACAAAATCTTTCGCATTAGAGAATAATCATCAAGAAAAAGATATTTTGATTTCTGGAAGTCCTCGTCATGATGAATTTTTTCATTTTAGTAAAGTGACAAAAAACAACGGAACAATATTATTTACAACTACGGGTGCCTCAGGAGTTTTTACAGAAGGATCTACTTCTGATGTTCATGTAAAATTTGAAGACTTTGTTAGAGAAGTTTGCAGAGTTTCAAAAAAGCTGGGCAAACAGTTGATTATCAAACCGCACCCTCAGCCTGACTCGATAAATAACATGCTTGAACTCATTAAAGAAATAGACGACAAAATACCAATAGTATTAGAAACAGATCTAAAGGATTTGATCAGCTCCTGTGAGCTATTAATAACATTCAACAATTCTACGACGGCGCTGGAATCTATAATATTAAACAAACCGACAATTTCATTACAAATTGAAAAATGGGCAGAAGAAAGTAAGATTGCAAAAATGAATGCAGTGCTATCCATCACTAGAGAACAAGACATAGAAGATGGAATTAAAAAAATGCTTAACAACACTGATCTAAAAAATGAAATAAGCCTGAATAGTAAAAAATTTTTAGAGCAATACTTGTCTAATCATGGATGTGCGTCGCAAGTGTTAACAAAAATTTTAGATACCTTCTAAGTCTATTTAATTATTTTACCCTGAAAACAAATGTTTTCAGCAATACCGTTTTCTTCAAGCAGTTTCTTATATTCTTCATTTATCTTAGAAAACCAATTTTTAATCGATATTTCAGCGCTCTTCTTTTCTGGAATTGATAAATCTAATTTTGGTAATTGACGACCATCAATCTGTGTAGCTTGTGGATTTCCTGTTAATATCCAATGCAGGTGATTAAAAACGGTGTACTCTTGAATAGTTTTTGTGGTTCCATTGAATCCTGCTTTTTCCAAAATCTTTTGAAGTGTTAATTCAGAATAGTAGTAAACATGTGGAAGACGAAAATAAAATTTTCTATATGATGGTATATTATAAATCGAAAGAAGTGCATCGTTTATGTTCGGTACTTCAATGTAGATAATACCATCAGGTTTTAGATATTTTTTGTATAATGATAAAAATTCTACAGGATTTGGAATATGTTCAAAAACCTGAAACATGAAAATTATATCAAAATAATTATTTTGAATAGGAGTTTCATCAATAGGTCGATCGTATACAGCAAGATTGCAATTTTCACGAGCAAACTTTGCATGAGATTGATCTAATTCTATACCAATCACTTCGCTAACATAATCTCTTATAGTATGTAAAAAATGGCCTGTGGAACAACCCACCTCCAATACCCTATCTGAAGAATTCAATAATGGTTTGACATTAGACAGTCTCTCTTGCTGAAATGGGATCTGTATGTCAAACATTTCTCTCGCAGTGATCTTCTTTCCTAATATTGGGCCATGCATTGAACGATATTCTGTACCAGAGTAATCTACAACATTGTTGGTTGGATCCTCTAATGAGATCAGAGAACAGTTAGTACATTGAACGACTTTACGCGGTATGTCGTGTCGTACCATATTGACAATAGTTTTGAAATTATCATTCTTACATAAGACACAATGCACATGAGTTTTAATTTTGAGATCATATATTACAATTTTGTATTTTAAAATTCCAACAGACATCTAACCATTTAAACAATAACCTAATATCATATGACACGTACAAATTTTTATTTGAAAATACTAGTAGTCGGATACGGTTCCATAGGCAAGAGACATGTTAACAATTTAATGAAATTAAAAAATATTGAAATCTTAGTTTGCTCTAAAAATAAAAACACAGATCAGCTCAAAAAAAATGGGATCCAAGTTTATGATTCACTTGCAAAATGTCTTGATGAAAAACCTGACATTGGTTTTGTTTGTAATGTTACAAGTTTACATGTCAAAACAGCTATAAAATTAGCACAGAATGGGTGTCATTTGTTCATAGAAAAACCACTATCTAATTCCTTGGCAGACGTTAACCACCTCATTACATTGATCAGAAAGAAAAAACTAATCACTATGGTTGGGTGCAATTTAAGATTTCATAAATGCATACAAGGAATTAAAAAAGAAATACAGAATAACGAAATTGGAAGAATTATTTCAGTACGTGTAGAAAGTGGGTCATATTTACCAAACTGGCATCCTTGGGAGGATTATCGTGCCAGTTATGCATCTCTAAAAAAACTTGGAGGCGGCGTGGTCCTGACATGTATTCATGAAATTGATTACCTATGTTGGTTTTTTGGTGATGTTGACCGAGTATTTTCCTTTACAGGCAAATTTAGTGATCTAGAAATATCTGTCGAAGATCTTTCCGCGATTTTACTTAAATTTAAGAAAAATATCATAGCCGAAGTTCATTTGGACTACTTCCAACAACCTGATTTCCGTAGCTGTAAAGTTATAGGCACCATGGGAACGATATATTGGGATTCTGAGACTAATGAAGTACATTTGTACGATACGAATAAGAGAAAATGGATTAGGAAAATAAAACTAAAAAATTATGAACGAAATGAAATGTATATCCAAGAATTGTCATATTTTATTAATTGTGTTAAAAACAAAAAAACAACTATGAATACGGTTAATGACGCATTAAAAACACTTCAAGTGGCATTTGCAACAAAGAAATCATCATCATTAAACAAAATCATAAAAATTGTAAATTAATTCAGGCTATTGTTTGATAAATTGTTGTTTTAACATCATTTCAGCAATCCTGAACTCCAATTCCGTATCGATCATCAAACCTGTTTCAGGCGGAATTTCATATAGGAGTCCTTTTGGAAGAAATGGATTTTTGAATTTTAAGAATCTCTTTGTATTATATGTGTACAGTCCATTTAATTGGTAAACTTTGGGTGCATCCTGTCGTCTTTTCGGTCGGATTTTCATTTTCTTGCTAAATGTTAAAAATTTGTCTCGGCCTAATTCCATCATATTAAAATACGGATTAAAATGCTGAACATAGACTCCATATACCACATCACATTTTTTTCTTTTCAACAGATTAATGCTACCTTGGATATCAGAATTACGTATGAATGGAACTGTACAATCGCGATTAACAAATGTATCAAAATCATATCCGAGTGAGCAAAGTTTTGTTATACCGTGCACCATTACATCTCCCATTCCAGCGGTATCAGTGGCTAACCTTCTTGGTCTCCTAAATGGAACTTCAGCTCCATATTGTTTTGATATTTTTGCTATCTCATCGTCTTCAGTTGACACTATTACATGACTAAAAATCTTTGAGTCAATTGATTTTTCAATTGTATGCGCAATAAGTGGTTTATTGATCAATAGTCGTATGTTTTTTTTTGGGACTCCTTTAGAGTCACCTCTTGCGGCAATGAAACAAATTGGTTTCATGTCGTTTTCATATTATGAACATTATAATAAACATCTTGTATGGTTCGGGTAATTTATCCGGACAAAGATTATCACAGATATTCTCCATAAGTATATGTATAATTAAGTAAAAAATTCGTTATTGCGAATTTTAATAGTCGGACTTGGCTCAATGGGGAAAAGAAGAATAAGAAATCTGTTGAAACTAGGGCATTCTGACATAATTGGCTTTGATACAAGAAAGGACAGACGGAGCGAAACCACAAAAAAATACCACGTTAAGACATTTTCTCGATTAGATGAGGCATTAGAAAAAAAACCAAGTCTCATGATCATCTCCACGCCTCCTGATCTACATCTCAAATATGCTAAAGCAGCGATAGAGAAAAACGTTAATTTTTTTACTGAGCTTAATATGTTTTCAAAAGATATAGAACAAATAATACATAATATGCGTGGAAAGTCTATTGTAGGATTACCGTCATGTACGCTTCGATTCCACCCCGTCATAAAAAAAGCAAAGCAATTACTTGATAAGAATACAATCGGAAATGTCTTGTTGATACAGCAACATATTGGTCAGTATTTACCTAATTGGCACCCTTGGGAAGATTACAGGAAATTTTTTGTATCAAAAAGAGAAACGGGTGGTGCAAGAGAATTACTACCGTTTGAATTATTCTGGTTGACGTATTTATTCTCAGACATAAAATCAGTTTATGCAAATATCGGGAAAGTTTCAAAACTGGATGCAGATATTGATGACTTTTACCAAATTCTTATCGAGTTTAAAAATAAAATATTTTGTACTCTAAATATCGATGTTGTGTCAATACCTTCATTTCGTGAGACTAAGATCATTGGTGAAAAAGGTACTCTATTATGCAATTTTGTTGAAGGTACGATAAAAATCAACAAAGGAAAGAATTGGAAAGAATTGAAATTAAACATGGGTTCAGTGGCAAAGGGATATGTCGGAAGTACTCCTCCAGAAACACTATATGAAGACGAAATAAGGGCTGTCCTGAATACCATACAGAGGAAAAAGAAATATCCATATTCGATGAATGATGAGCTAAAAACCTTAAAGACAATGGATATCATAGAGCAGAGCAACAAAAAAGGTAAAAAAATAATACTTGAATAGATTACTAGCCAAAACAAACACATGAACAACAAACTAAATCTATGTGGACGACTCGTTGGTGAAGATTACGAACCATTAGTGATAGCTGAGATCGGAATTAATCATGAAGGTGATTTTCGGAAAGCCAAACAAATGATTACTGATGCACATGAACAAGGCGCAGAGTGTGTAAAATTTCAATGTCATGTTATTGAGGATGAAATGATAAAAAATGACGTTATTCCTGCAAATGCAAAAGAATCAATTTGGGAGATCATGAAAAGATGTTCCTTAACTGAACAGGAAGAAATTGAACTGAAAAAATACACTGAGCAATTGAATATGATATACCTCAGCACACCATTTTCCAGAGCAGCTGCAAATCGTTTGGAAGAAATGAATGTTTGTGCCTACAAAATTGGATCTGGAGAATGTAATAATTATCCATTGCTCAAACACATTGCGTCGTTTGGAAAACCAGTAATTTTAAGCACCGGCATGAATGATATTCAAAGTATTTCAGAAAGTGTTAAGATTTTAGAGACATCGGGAGTTGAATATGCATTACTTCATGTGACATCAATGTATCCAACACCATATGAGAAAGTCAGATTAGGTGCCATGACCGAACTTAAAGAAAAATTTCCAAACGCAATAATAGGACTAAGCGACCATTCGATTGGAAACTATACCTGTTTTGCAGCAATTCCGCTTGGTGCACGTATTTTGGAGAAACATTTCACGTCTAACAAAAGTTGGCCAGGACCAGATATACCAATATCTATTGATCCTCTTGAATTACACGACTTGATACTTGGTAGCAAAGCAATTTATCACGCACTTGGTGGAAGTAAAACCATTCTACAAGAAGAAAAACCAACAATAGATTTTGCATACGCTTCAGTAGTTACAATTTCGGATGTAAAAAAAGGCGAAAAATTGTCTGAAAAAAACATTTGGGTAAAAAGACCAGGTACAGGTGAAATCAAAGCAAAGCATTATTTTGACATATTAAATCGAAAGGCTTCAATCGACATTAAAAAAGATACTCAGTTATGGTGGAATATGATTGAATAAAAGAAAAATTGTATTTTTAACTGGAACCAGAGCAGATTTCGGTAAATTAAAACCACTGATTAACATAGTAGAAACATCTGAAGATTTTGATTGCTATATTTTTGTCACGGGTATGCATACCCTATCAAAATATGGCGCAACTTTTACTGAAATAAAAAAACTTGGTTACAAACACATATTCATTTACATGAATCAGACTAACACTACTGAACCAGATATAATTTTATCAAATACGGTTACTGGATTTAGTAATTTTATAAAAGAAATTCATCCCGATATGATAGTAATACACGGAGATAGGATTGAAGCATTAGCAGGAGCTATAACGGGTTCATTTAACAACATTCTAGTGTCCCACATTGAAGGAGGTGAGTTATCAGGAACACTTGACGAATTAATCAGACATGCTGTAACTAAGCTTTCACACATACATTTTGTATCCAATGATGAGGCAAAGAAGCGATTAATTCAGATGGGAGAGTCAGAAAAATGTATTTTTGTTATAGGTTCTCCGGATATTGATATAATGTATAGTGATGACTTACCCGACATAAAAGAAGTAAAAGATCATTACAATATATCATATGATAACTATGCAACATTCATCTTTCATCCTATAACAACTGAGTTAGAAACTCTTGAACATCAGATTAAAGAAGTAGTAAACGCGCTAATTGAATCTAAAAAGAATTATGTCGTCATATATCCAAATAATGATGCAGGCTCAGACATAATTTTAAAAGAATATGAGCGGCTTAAGGATATGGAAAACTTTAAGATATTACCTTCCGTCAGGTTTGAATATTTTTTAACATTGTTAAAGAAATCCAAATTTCTAATCGGTAATTCCAGTGCAGGAATAAAAGAATCTGAGGTTTATGGAATTCCTACAATAAACATAGGAACTAGACAGAAGAATAGGACAAAAAGTACCAATATAATAAATGTCGATAGCGTAAGAAATCAAATCTTGAACGCCATTATTGAAGTAGAGAATAAAAAAATTGAAAAATGTAGCTATTTTGGGGATGGAAAAAGCAGCCAACACTTTTTCAATATTGTTTCTGATCCAGAAATCTGGAAAACCCCAATTCAAAAACAATTCGTGGATTTGGGTACTTCTAATTAATCAAGAAGATATCATTGTCAGGTTGATTAAATTATTGAATTGGGTTTCTTAGAATAGGGTTATTTTCGCTATCTTTAGATATAGTTCCATCATTATTGGTCAAAAATATATCTTTGTTAGTAAATTTATCACATATTTTATGAAATTCATTTTCTGTAATTTCTGCAGCTTGTAAAAAGTCTTTGAGATATTTTCGCGGAATCTTACCCTCATATTTTTTAACTAATTCAATACCCTGATCTCTAGTAATTCTACCGTATCGTATCTCTATTGAGGCATGATCGGTGGCTCGTCCAAATCCATATTTTAAGAATTTAAAATAGTCGTGAAAAACTGTGAAATACACATCGAGATTTTCCCACCTCAGATAAGTTCCTTCTTTATCCTCGTTGTTTTCTGAAAAACCTAATTTTTTTACCAAGTCGAGTTGTTTGAAAATATCCCATTTGATATAAGAGCCAAGAAAAACTCCCGTTACACCAACCTCCTTTATCTCCTCAACAGACGGATAGAGATATGGTTTCAAGTCTTTAATTTCAAATCCATATTTTGTCATATCTTGTGGAGTGATTTTATCAAGAAAATATCCACCATGTTTTTCAGTCCACTGTTTATCTAGAATAGTTTCTTCATCAATATTGGTCAGTGCACCGTATTCAAATTGAGGATTTTCTCCCCATATAATTAACGGAATTTTATATTTAACTGCTATTTGCACCGGCACTGTAAAAATTCCAATATGTTCTGGCCACTGAAAATCACCTAGTTCAGTTAACCCAAATTTTGCAAGTTTTGAATATATCTTGGGTTTTGGAGAAAATTCAATACAATCAACATCTAATTTTTTCAAGTTTTCCAAATTTCTCTTTCCGATCTCAGTTTGATCAAGAGGATGAAAATTTACCACTAGTGGATTCAAGCCGAATGTTTCTTTCATCGTGTATGTTTGAAAAGTTGAATCCTTACCTCCACTAACTGGAATTATACAGTCATAGTTACTTCCGTTTTTACTTCGGTATTTTTCAATAATTCGTAAAAAAACTTCTCTTTTTTTATCCCAGTCGATATTTTCTTTGAGTAGATTATTCACACATGCGCTACAAACACCATTCTTATCAAATTGTAATTGTGGTTTAGTATCAGGGTATAAACATTTTTTACAATATCGCATCAAACATTAAAAATAATTCAAGTATTTATTTCCTTGTTGTAAATCATTTGATCAAAATTTAGACAATGTTCTTTTTTGATAAAAATGTATCATAGATAACATAACTGCTCTCGACACATCAGACAAAACTAGTGAGAATGCTAAACCGATTATTCCAAACAACGATCCAAGCGTAAAAATTCCCAATACCATTGTAATTATTGAAACAATGCTTGTAATCAGAATATAGAAACTCTGTTCCTTAGCTAGAAAATGCGAGATGTACATAGTGGATATGGTGGTAGGAATAATTGAAATAGAAATAATAGGAATTAGATCTAGTGATTCAGTATATGCTGGAAAAATAATTGGAAATATTTGTGGAACAATAAATATTCCTATTAACGCCAAGAAACCAGAAAAAAATACGGTTATGATTTTTATTTTTTTGGTATTAGCTCCACTGGAATCTTCGGGTAGAGTATACTTTCGTATCGATTCTGGGATAATTGCTAACATGTTAAGAACTTGAATTCCTAAATAGTAATTTCCAAGAGTCGTAAATCCAAACATAGGGCCAATAAACAATTTATCAATTTGACCATTTACGACATAGCTTAGATCTAATACAAAATTATTTGCAATAAAGCTCCATTTTGTCTTTAATAATTGAAAGTTTATTCTTGCATCTCTAAAAGACCTGTAGATCCTTGTTGTAAAAAGCAAAAATGATAGACCGGTACCGACTAAAACACCACTTGGGCCCATAACATAGTAGAGTATTAATGAAAATACGACGAAGAGTGTTTTTTGTAAAATAAAATATATTGAATATGTTTTGTAGAATTTTCTTCCTAATAATTCAGATACTGAGAGGTTGTAGATTATAGCTCCTATGACATAAACGCTAATTCCAACATTATTTAAGACAAAATAAAGAATAACACTACACAGTATACTTGTTGAAATAGATATCAAACATATTGTAGATGTTAGCGGGATTTTTTTTGCAGTAAAAACAGTGATTACCATAGGGCCTCCAATTAAAGAAACGGATGTAAATATTCCAGCAATAGAGAGATAGTATGCTAATAAGCCATAGTGCTCAGAACCCATCAACCCAGCAAGGTAGATCCAAAAAAGTGCAGAGATCAGAGATCCTACAATATTTACCAATCCAATTGAACCAATATTTTTTAGAAGATTACTATTACCAAAGAGTCCCATATCAATTACTAAAAATTTTACATTGCTTGATAAAGTTCTCTATTGTTTACACTATTTTACTATTGTAGTGGTAATAAGATAGAATTCAATAAATCCCTTCACAGTGTATCGATGAATTTGATCAAGTAATTAATTTTGAGTTTGATTTTTAAAGTAATTAATTTTTTTAAGGTGTTCGCCTGCAAGAACCCTCAAAACAGACTCGTTCTCATCTAAAAATTCTTTCATCAGTTCATTGGAGATGTGAACATCTGCGAGGCGCCCTCCGTGAAAAAACTTTTTTGTCGATTTCTTATCAAAATCTGTGCCATCAAATTCAAACGTACTTTTTTCAACAAGGGAAACATACGCATCCAGTTCATTTGAGTTTATTTTCTTTTTCAGACTTTTTCTAATGAGCTTTGGCAAGTCCTCAATTCGTCCAATTCGTTCAACAGATGGCAAAAATGTATAATCAAAATCCGCGCAGGTTATTGAGGGTTTTTGGTGGAATGCGGCTTCGATTGCCACGGTTCCACTCAGTGTGATTACAAGTGACGAGTTTTTCACCAAGTCCAGCGACGATATGTGAGGATGGATGAGGCAAACATTAGGTATACTAGCAATCTCATCATAAATTTTTTTACTTCTCCAATGTCTTGTAAATTGGCTTGGATGCTCTTTTACATATAGCGTATAATTAATGGGTAGTGATTTTACAATATTTCGAATAAATTCCACATCATTTGTGTAAAATGGCGTTGCTATCAGAGTAGAGCGTTCCTGTTCAATATGTAATGGATAATAAACGAATTTTTGGCTGTAATCCACATTTTTAATGAGTTTTTTGTTTAGGTAATGCCAACGCCATCTAGTCTTGAGTGCGCCATTGATTGAGTTTAGAAGAACTCGTAACTTAGAACGACCGAAATAAGTATAGTGTGTTTTTTGGTTTTCGTTTTTTGTCCGGAAAAGATAATCTATCGCAGCATTTAGTATATTCACTTTATTGCCAAAGGGATCTACATTCTGTTTTTTAATTTTAGCTGAAAGATTGAATGATTCTAAATAATTTATTAACTCAACAAAACTTCGTGGATTGGGCTTGGTTTCAATGTTTTTAAATTCATCCATAAAATGAACTGTCTGCGAGATTTCACATCTGTATCCCAATGTTGAAAAGAAAGACGCCAATACTTTAATTCCTTTAACTTTGCATAATTCGTAAAAGAGTTCATCTTGATGAGAGTATGGTTCGTGCATTATGATATAATTTGGTTGTATATCATCTAAAATATGCTCAAAGAATCTACATTCGTTTTCCAATATAGATAAGATTTCATTTTTGGAAAATTTATAGAAGTCATTAAATCGGTAAAATATTCTATCATTTACAGCCAATTTCCAAAGATCTATCCCATACTTTTCCTCAAATGAGGATAGATATTCTACATCTGGTTTTTTAATCGGCATTACATTGTCGTGATAATACCATATTTTTTTGAAATTTACCAGGTTTTGGTTTTCAAAAAATGATTTAGTCTTGTTTGTTGTATCAACAACTGCATAGAAATCTGCGTCCATTTCCTTTTGTAAATAATAACAAAGACAGTATTGTTTTAGATCTTTATCAAGCCAAAAAATTATTTTATCATTCATTTATAGAAAAACTGGTAATAACCATTATTATTTATAGGCTACCCAGAAATCAGCCACATCGTTTATCGAGAAACAAGCATCATCACATGCAATAATTAAAAAAATCAACAAGATTAATCTAATAATTATTATGCATGCTTCCATTTTTAGAGTTATAAAATATGAAGAACGGTGCTAATCTCAACTCTGTCAAAAATACAATTTTTTCTTCAAAAAATTCAGTTTATTTGTTATGCGGCATACTGATTATTGGATTATTGTTTAGATTACAGTATTTTGATGAAACAATTCCCATCAGCTTGGACGCTGTGGATTCTTTTTCATATGCTGCAGATATTCATACGATCGGAAAATTACCTGAAAATTATGATATAGCAAAGCCAGGATGGTCATTTGTTCTTTCAGGATTATTTTCATTTTTTAATTTTGAAGATACAGAATCATACATGCAATTACAAAAAATAGCAACCACTGTCATTTCCAGTTTTACGATATTTCCATTATATTTTCTTATAAAAAAATTTTTTGAGAAGCAATATAGCTTGTTAGGAGTCGTATTGTTTGCAGTGGAGCCACGCTTAATTCAAAATTCAGTTCTGGGCGGCACGGAACCATTATTCATATTTTGTATTGTCATTACAACACTGTTATCATTAAATAAAAACACGAAGATCATCTATTTGTCATTTGTAGCAGCTGGCCTATCGACATACATTAGACCAGAAGGGCTGTTCTTGTTTATTGGAATTTCCATGGCATACATACTTAGACATAGAAATAAACGGATTATTCCAAAATATATTGTTGCATTAGTACTATATGTTCTAGTTTTAACTCCATTAATGATACATCAAGAACAAGTAGGAATGTATGATTCGATATTCGTAAAGACATACAAAGTGAGTAATATGTTTTTTTCATTTAATGAAGATTCTGCAGATAATGAGAGGAATATTACTGAAAATTCAGAATCAGCAAATGATAATTCAATCAAACCAACACTAACAAGCTTAGAATATTTTATAAAATATTTGGGTTGGGTGCTAATTCCAATGTTTATACTACTTGTCCCACTTGGGTTTATCTCGTTTTTTAGAAATTTAGTAATGGACAAGTTAACGATAATTATTATAACAATAATAATGGCAATTCCAGCACTTTATGCTTATTCATATCCATTATTAGAGACAAAATATCTTTATTTTCTTTTTCCATTTTTTTGTATTTTCGC
>CAYOBG010000001.1:28418-68624 GCA_964402265.1 uncultured Candidatus Nitrosotenuis sp.
CAACTTACTCACTAAAATTTTTTATAGAAAAACTACAGGTTAGGAAAAGTGTATTTGCAATTTGTTTCATAGTCATAATTACAACAAGTATTTTGTTTAGTGATTTCAAATTCGATAATAGCCATCAGAAAGAATCTGCTTTCATTGCAAGACATGTTGTTGAGAATACCAAGATAATCAATGATTATTATCCTGAAAGCCAATTCGCAGTAAGTTTGGATGTGCCAAAAACATGGTCAGAGTATAAAACATTTTTTAAAGATATGGATAGAACAAAAAAAGAATATACACGAGATGAATTACATCATCCACGTCAAGTTACAATCAAAGATCCAAGTAATTTTAAAACATTAGATTCATTTTTACAAGACTCGACAAGAGGAAAAATTACTCATTTGGTACTAGATGGGAAAAAAGACAGACCTCAATTTCTCAATGATGTTTTCTATGACGAAACAAAGTATGAATTTCTAAAAAAAATATACGACTCAAAAGATGACAATTTGGAATATCATGTCAAAATATTCGAAGTGGATTCTGAATTATTTGATTCATTAAAGAATAGCAAAGATGCTTAGTTTCACATATAAACAATTTAAACAAGATTCCGACCAAATATGTTTTAGAATTCTTTGGCTGTAATTCTTGAAAAATTAATATATTAAATGTGTGAGCGTTATCTAATTTTTATGGATAAAAAGATCAAAGTTGCATTTATTTATAAAAAATCAAACCCATTACTATCACCGACTAACTATGACACTACATATTATCATTTTTTCATGGATGCTCTAAAACGCAATTCACGTGTTAATGTAACTTATTTTCCAACTGAAAAAAAAATGGATGTCAGTGCGCTGAAAAACAAATTTGACATTATTTTATTATATGAAAATTGGAATGGTGGTTCACCAGATGAGTTAGTTGGAATAGACGAATTAGGCATTCCAGTAATAGCAAGATGTGGTGATTTTCATGCAGCACAGAAATACGACACGATCAGTTATCATGAAAAATATAAAATTAATCATTATTTTGGCTTTAACACAAAAGAATTGTTTTATCAATTTTATCCAAAAAATTTCAAATATAAAACTGTAATATACGGGTTAGAGCCGTCATTATATCAAAACATTATTCCGTTTAGAGACAGAATTAAAAATAAGATTTTAAATTCTGGCGCAATTGGCAACACCAGTCTATATTCAAGAATTAGGGGTTTGTTCAAGCCTGTCCACGGAAATCCGTATTATGAATATAGATTGAGAACAAAGTGCACCGAACTACCATATGTTGATTATACATCAACTTTACAACATGAATTCATTGGTGACAAATATCCATTACTTTTACAAAAATATCAAGCTGCAATTGCAGCAACAACATTTGGTCCGACTATAAAATATTGGGAGATTCCTGCTGCGGGTTGTTTAACATTTATGGAAATTACCAAGAAGAATGGCGGAGAATATTTAGGATATACTGATGGGGAAACAGCAATTTTCATAAACGAAGACAATTATGAAGAGAAATTTAGAGAATTTCTTAAAAATCCAGATGAACCAAAATGGGAGAAAATAGCAAATGCTGGAAGAAAATATGCTTTAGAGAATTTGAATAATGATAAAGCTGTGAATTCCCTAGTTGATTTAATGGAAGAATTTGTTTAAAAACAGTAATTCTTAATTAACTATAAAATTTTCTATAAATTCAGAATTTAAAAAATGAAAGCTGTGATACTGGCGGGAGGATATGGAACTAGGATTAGTGAAGAAACAACTCTCAGGCCAAAACCTATGATAGAGATTGGTGGTATGCCTATTCTATGGCATATAATGAAGATGTATTCGACGTACGGCATAAATGAATTCATAATTTGTTGTGGATACAAAGGATACATGATAAAAGAATACTTTGCAAACTATTTTCTTCATAAATCGGATGTGACTTTTGACATAAAGAAGAACAAGATGGAAGTACATGAAAAATTTGCAGAACCGTGGAAAGTTACTTTAATTGATACTGGTCTTGACACTATGACTGGCGGCCGTCTCAAGCGAGTCCAGAAATATGTAGATAAAGGCACATTTTGTTTTACTTATGGAGATGGTCTGAGTGATATCAATTTTTCAAAGCTGATAAAATTTCACCGCGCCAAAAAAAAAATATCTACTGTCACTGCGGTTCAACAGCCCGGAAGATTCGGTAGGTTAAGTATCAAAAATGATCGCGTCATCAGTTTTGAGGAGAAACCTCTTGGCGACGGAGCTTGGATAAATGGTGGATTTTTTGTTCTTGAATCAGATATTTTTGATTATATAAAGAATGACTCTGTTGTGTGGGAGAAAGAACCCATGGAAAAACTATCTAGAAAAAATCAATTGTCTGCCTTCAAACATGACGGATTTTGGTATGCCATAGATACCCTACGCGAGAAGAATCACTTGGAAAATTTGTGGAATTCTAGAAAGGCACCCTGGAAAGTTTGGTAATGAGTTCACAGTTCTGGAATGATAAAACAGTTCTACTTACAGGTCATACTGGCTTTAAGGGAAGCTGGATGTCATTATGGCTTCAAAAATTAGGTGCTACAGTGATAGGCTTTTCTAAAGATGTACCCACAAACCCTAGTCTTTTTGAAATTGCCAAAGTCGATAATGAAATGACTTCAATTTTTGGTGATGTACGCGACTACAACATGCTTGAAGAGACGATTCAGAAATGCAGGCCGCAGATAATCATCCATATGGCGGCCCAAGCAATTCTTCGCCAATCTTACAAGAACCCTGCAGAGACATTTGCAACAAACGTGATGGGAACTGTAAATATCTTAGAGGCTGTTCGAAATACTAAAACCGTAAAGACAATTCTGAATGTTACAAGCGATAAATGTTACGAGTCAAGTAACCTGTCACATAGTTATGTTGAGACAGACGCGATGGGTGGATTTGATCCATATAGTAGCAGTAAAGGATGTGCGGAGCTGGTCACGTCAGCATTTAGAAATTCTTTTTTTAATATACAAGAATTTGACAGGCATGGTGTTGCTGTAGCAACAGCTCGAGCAGGAAATGTGATAGGTGGTGGAGATTGGGGAGTTGATAGGCTAATACCAGATATCGTAAGAAGCTTGATTGGGAAAAAACAGATGTCAATACGTTATCCTAATGCGACAAGACCTTGGCAACATGTGCTTGATGTAATTAATGGTTATACTATTCTAATAGAGAATCTATGGCGAAGTGGTCCAGAGTTTGCAGAGGCGTGGAATTTTGGTCCGACTCGTAATGAAATCAAACCTGTAGACTGGTTAGTTACAAAAATGATGGATTTGTTTAATGAGAAAATTGAGATAAGTTATGATACAACTGCGAAACCATATGAATCTGTACATCTCAGATTAGATTGTTCAAAAGCAAGTTCTCGATTAAAATGGTTCTCAAAGCTGAATCTAGATGAGGCATTGAGTTGGACAGTAGAGTGGTATAGACATTATAAAAACGGTCTAGATATGAAAAAATTTAGTCAAGAACAAATTAATCGGTTTATTCAGCTATAATACATTATGACGGAAAACATCTGTAGATTTTGTAAATCCTCATTATCAGAGGTTTTTGCAGATCTTGGAATATCACCACTTGCAAATTCTTTTTTAAAAAGCAACATGTTTGAAAAAAAAGAGCCAAAATATCCACTTGTCGCGTATCTTTGTTCCAAATGTTTTTTGGTTCAAGTTCCAGAATTTGAAAGGCCAGAAAACATATTTACTGATTATGCTTATTTTTCATCGTTTTCTGATACATGGTTAAAGCATTCAGAGAATTACGCGAATTCAGTTATACAAGAGTTCAATTTTAACGACAAAAGTTTTGTAATAGAGATTGCAAGTAACGACGGTTATCTGTTACAATTTTTTAGAGATAGAAACATTCCTGTTTTGGGAATAGAGCCGGCTGCTAATGTAGCTAAAATTGCTCAAGAACGCGGTATACCTACACTGGTCAAATTTTTCGGAACAGATACTGCAATGCACATAATATCTAGAAATCAGAAGGCAGACTTGGTAATAGCAAATAATGTGTTAGCTCACGTTCCGGATCTAAATGATTTTATTTCAGGTATGAAGCAGATATTGAAAGAAGACGGAATAATAACAATAGAATTTCCTCATTTGCTGAATTTAATCAAATTCAATCAATTTGACACAATATACCATGAACATTTTTCCTATTTTTCACTTCTTTCGTTAGAAATGATATTTTCTAGGCATGGCCTAACCATTTTTCATGTAGAAGAGATTCCAACTCACGGCGGATCACTTAGAGTTTATCTCAAACATTCAGATAATCAGAAATTTTCTATTAGAAAGAGCGTCAACAGTGTTATTGATAAAGAGAGAAAACATGGGCTAGATGACATTCTTACTTACTCTTCTTTTGCAAATAGAATTAATTGTATAAAAGAAAATATTCTAAAGTTTTTTCATAATGCCAAAAAAGAAAATAAAAAGATAGTTTGCTATGGCGCTGCCGCAAAAGGAAATACATTGTTAAATTATTGCGGGATCGGTAAAGAGTTCATCGAGTATATTGTTGATAAAAGTCCTCACAAACAAGGCCTATTTCTACCAGGCACTCACATACAAGTCATGAATCCAAACATGGTTTTTGAGACCAAACCAGATTACCTAATTATTTTACCATGGAATTTGAAAGATGAGGTAATGCAACAGATGAATCGCATTAGAGAATGGAATGGAAAATTTGTTGTATTCATACCAAAAGTGGAGATTTATTGATGATTTTTTCTGAAACTTCGCTTAAAGACGTATTTGTAATAGACATGGAAAGAATTGAAGACGAGCGAGGATTTTTTGCTCGTGTTTGGGATATTAAGGAATTTACTAATCTTGGACTAAACACAAGGATTGTACAATGTAGTATTTCTTACAATAAGAAGAGGGGAACTCTTAGAGGCATTCACTATCAAGAGAAACCGTATGAGGAGGACAAGATCATTCGCTGTGTCAGAGGCAAGATATTTGATGTGATAATTGACATACGGCCAGAATCACCTACATATAAGAAGTGGATTGGGATTGAACTTGACGCGAATGAATACAAGATGATCTATGTTCCAAAAGGATTTGCTCATGGATTTCAAACATTAGAAGACAATACGGAGGTTTTTTATCAAATATCAGAATTTTTTATGCCAAAACATGCTCGTGGGATAAGATGGGATGATAATTCATTTAAAATAGATTGGCCTTTAAACCCCTCAATAATTTCTAAAAGAGACCAAAGTTATGACAATTTTAAGTGATTAAAATGAATGATAGAGATTTTGAGTTAAGAAATCAGAGAAAAATAAAGAGTATGTCTTTAGATAAAAAAGTAAAAGATACTTCAAAAAAGTGGTTTTCACAGACTTACAAGTATGAGTACTCTTATCATTTTAGATGGCTCGGTCGTCCGATCATACAATATCCACAAGATATCATGGCATTGCAAGAAATTGTATGGGATGTCAAACCTGATCTTATAATTGAGACGGGGATAGCTAGGGGAGGATCATTGATTTTCTTTGCATCATTGTTAGAATTAATTGGTAAGGGTAGTGTGTTAGGAATTGATATTGACATAAGATCACATAATAGAAAGGAGATTGAGAAACACCCACTATTCAAGAGAATAAACATGATTGAAGGTTCGTCCATAGACGAAAAGATAGTCAAGGACGTCTATAATGTGGCCAGAGGTAAAAAAAGTATCATGGTTGTTCTAGATTCAAATCATACACATGATCACGTGTTAAAGGAATTGAAATTCTACTCTCCAATTGTAACCAAGAACAGTTACCTAGTAGTTTTTGATACAGTTGTTGCAGATTTACCACGACATTATTTTACAAAGCGCCCATGGAAAAAATCTAATAATCCTAAATCAGCTTTGATCGAATTTCTGAGAAATAATAGACAATTCAGAATAGATAACAAGATTACAAATAAGTTAGTTATTACCGCAGCACCTGATGGTTATCTAAAACGTATCAAATAGTTACGGTTCTCAAAATACGCTAAGATTATCAATTCATTGACTAATTATCAGTTATTGAGAGTGTTAATAATAGGAGGAACTGGAGTAATAGGAACCAAATTAGTCAAATATTTTAAAGAAAAAAACCTTGATGTCAAGTTTACTTATTTGAAAAACCACCTTCCGATCGAAGGTGGATATTATTTAGATATAATAGAGAAAACACCAACGGTGAAATTTATTGCAGGTATGAAACCAGATATCATAATTCATACCACTGCCATCACCAACGTTGATTTATGTGAAACCAACAAAGATTTAGCAGATTTTGTTAATGTAAATGGAATCAGAAATGTTATTGAGGGAGCAACAATTGCAAGAAGCAAAATAATTTACATTTCAACTTCAGCAGTATTCGACGGTAGAAAAAAAGAGTATGAAGAGAATGATTGTGTTTCACCTCTCTCGTATTATGGGGCAACAAAAGCTAAAGGCGAAGAATACGTAAAAACGTCAGGTCTACCATATTTGATCTTACGTACGGATCAGCCATATTGTTGGATAGAGAAGTGGCAACACACTAATTCAGTGCTAAGAGTTTTAGAAACATTAGGTTCACAAAAGATATTAAATGAAGTAGTTGATTGGTACAACGCTCCCACTTACGTGCCAGATTTTGTACGTGTTGTTTTTGAATTATGTGACAAAGCAGATGGAATTTATCATGTAGTAGGCTCAGATTTTATTCATAGGTATGAATGGGCGCTAGAAACTGCAAGAATTTTTGGTTTAAACCAAGAATTAATCAGACCTATTAATTCAGATAAATTGAATTTACTTGCAAAAAGATCAAACGTCAAACTTGCTAATCGGAAGTTATTTCAAAAATTTGGGATCAGTATGAACGGAGTTGAAGAAGGATTGAAGGATATGATTCGAATTAGAGAGACTGGAATTTATTAGGATTGCAGTGCGACTAGATTACATTATAGAATAGATTTAATTTCCAACACTTTCTCATCTAAAATTTAAAATAAAATTAATTTAATAGTGATTCTACTCTGGGTTTTATAATATAGATATTACTAGGTAGTATTATGAATTTGCCTTATGATGAAAAGGCCAAACTTACCATTGGGTTACTAGTATACAATGGAGAAGAGCTTGTAAAAGAAAGAATAGAACAAATACGTGCTCAAACATTTCAAGATTTTATTTTGATAATTTCAGATAATGGCTCTAATGACAAAACACAGGAAATTTGTGAAAAGATTTCTAAAACTGACAAGAAGATCATTTATTTTCGTCATGAGGAAAACAGAGGACCTTATTGGAATTTTAATTTTCTTGTAAAAAAAGCGAAAACAAAATATTTTGTATGGGCTGCAGTGGATGATATTTGGAGTCATAACTTTTTAGAAAAAAATATCGAAGTCTTAGAAAATAATGAAGAGATTGTTGGTAGTATAGGAGAAATGAAGATGTTTAATAGAATTAAAGATCCATTAACAAATAAAACAGAAATCATAATTATAGAAAACTCCAAGAAATTTCAATACGTACATCCCATTAATGGTGATGTAGGAAAAAAAATAAGATTTTATTTGAATTATAATATGGGTGGAATTATTTACGGAATTTATAGAACAGATAAAATACAAAAGGCCAATACTTTTGAACATTATAAAAATAATCGGATGTGGCGATGGGCCCTAGCATGTATCTTGAATGTAATAAAAGAAGGAGATTTGGAGGTGATTAATGATGTGTTTATCTACAAAGAGGTCAATGTTAGATCAACATCAACTATTCAATACATGAGAAGAACTGGGTTTAGTTCGATGGAGATTTTATTTATCAATTTTCCATTTACAATATGGTTCATAAAAAATTTAGGAATAAAAGAATTTTTAAGAAATTTTGGATATTTTACGACACTGAATATAACTTCAGAATTTGGAATTATCTCGGAATTATTAAGAATGTGTAAAAGAATTGCATATGGACAGGATAGATATTGGTAAATTGTCAGTTTTATGTAAAATTATTGTATGCACAAAATTATTATAAAGAAATTTAATGGTGCATATGATTTGTTTTTACAAAGATTTACAATTGTTAAATAAGATTTATCTTAGCGGGATTTTTTGATTTTTATAAATAAATTTCTATCATAAGGATATAACAAAAATACAAGTATCACACATGATTGTTCGATGAGGAAGCCATGCATGCATAACCCATGGATTAATTTTAATAGCGATCAATAAAAATGAAAATTATTGAATATCGCTATTGGAATTCCTGCATATAATGAAGAAAACTCAATAGCAGCAATAATTTTAAAATTAAAGAAAAAATATGAAACCATCATAGTTTGTGATGACGGTTCATCAGATTTAACAGGGAGTATTGCGAGTGAGTTAGGTGCAATGGTAATTACGCATAAAAAAAATTCTGGTTATGGAGCAGCAATCAGGTCAATTTTTCTAAAAGCTCGTGAATTAAAAATAGATGCGCTTGTAACATTTGATGCAGATGGTCAACATAGGATAGAAGATATTGATTTAGTTTTACAACCTTTAAAAGAAAAAAGTGCAGACATAGTTATAGGTTCACGTTTTTTACATAATGATTCTAATGTGCCAAAATATAGAAAAGTCGGAATAAAGATAATCACCAATCTTGCCAATGTTGCTGCGGGTTTAAAAATATCGGATTCTCAAAGTGGGTTCAGAGCTTACAACAATAAAGTGTTAGAAGAGATTAATCCATCTGATTTTGGAATGGGAATATCAACTGAGATATTAATAAAAGCAAAAAAAATGAATTTTAAAATAATTGAAGTTCCAATTGTTATTCTATATGAAGGTGATACTTCAACTCATAATCCAGTGACTCATGGAACATCAGTGATTTTAAGCACTATGAAATATGTATCAATAGAGAGACCATTATCTTTTTACGGCATTCCAGGTTTCATCTTGTTTAGTATAGGAATTTTTTTTACAGTCTGGACTTTACAGATTTTTTCTGAAAGTAGACAAATTATCACAAATGTTGCATTAATCGGAATGGGGGGTTTAATACTAGGAACACTCTGCATTATGACAGCCATAATACTTTATTCAACAGTTAGTGTTGTTCGAGAGCGAAATTAATTATAAACACATCATCATAACAAAATATAGTTTCTTTAATAGATAATTTTGGAAAACTTCATTATATTTTCCATTTTTTCCAATCATAATCATCAAAATCAACATTTAGCATTTCATCATCATTTGGTCTCCATGCCGGATTAGCCAATGTAAGTACTGTAGCTATTTTATCAGATACATTGATGTGTGCTGAAGGATAGTTTTTTGGTATTTGTATCAAGACAGGTTCATCTTCACTAGACTCAATTTCATGATATTTTCCATCCATGTCTTTTGCAATGAATACAACTTTACCTCTGATGCACACAAAATAGCTGTTTCTTTTTGTGTGAAGATGAGGTCCTTTGACTTCTCTTGGATTTACTGATGAAACATAAACCATTTTTGGTTCAACCCCAAGTAGTTTATCCCAATCTCTCCAGATTACAGTTAAAGACCCATTAATGTGACCGTCATGTATGTCCTTAGTGTCATGTTTTTCTAGCTTGATGTATTGAATTGTATTATTTTGCACAATTGTACAAATTAAACAGGATATAAAAATTCACATCAATTCTACACAAGATATACAAATATTCATTTATTGTAAAGAACATGGAGATGTGTCTGTGAAAGTTCTCGTTACTGGCGGCCTAGGTTTTATCGGCAGTAATTTTATCCTACTCGCATTAAAAAATCCAAAACTCAGAATAACAAATATTGATGCTAGTTTACCAGGCTCAAATATACAGAATCTGAAACAAGTAAAAAATAATGCTAGATACAGATACATTAAGGGAAATATTACCAACAAAAAGCTCGTTGATAAACTTGCCTCAAATGTAGATGTAATAGTCAACTTTGCTGCAGAATCTCATGTAGATAGAAGCATTTCTGATCCTCAACCATTTATTGATTCAAATATCTACGGAACATACACATTACTAGAAGCGATACGAAAGCACAGGAAAAAACTAATTCAGATATCCACAGATGAAGTTTTTGGCAGCCTCAAATCAGCTAATGCTACAGAAAGATATCCATACAATCCATCAAGCCCATACGCCGCGTCAAAAGCAGCAGCTGAGAATCTTGTAAATTCGTATTTCATCACATATGATTCTGATGTAATAACAACACGATGTACTAACAATTATGGCCCAAGACAATCGCCTGAAAAACTCATTCCAAAAACAATATTGCTAGCAGAACAAAACAAAAAAATCCCAATTTATGGAACTGGAAAAAATATTAGAGATTGGATTTTTGTTCAAGATCATTGTGATGCGATTCTCAGGGTTTTATTTGAAGGGAAAAGAGGCGAATCTTACAATATCTCTGCAAACAATGAAGTGGACAATTTGAAAATTGTGAAAAAAATTTTAAAGATAATGGAAAGATCAGAGAACCTAATTGAGTTTACTTCAGATAGGCCAGGTCATGATTTTAGATACAGTCTCAATTCAAACAAAATACGAAGAAAGTTATCATGGCGGCCTACTCATAAATTTGAAGATGGTTTAGAGCAAACTATAGAGTGGTATCAACAAAACAAAGAATGGCGCAGGCACATCAGAAATTAGGCATTTACAATATCTTGGAAAACTAGATAAGATAATAAAAAATAAGAACGAATTGATTAATTGAAAGGAATAATTTTACACGGCGGCCATGGCACTAGATTAAGGCCGCTTACACACACTGGCCCAAAACAATTACTGCCAATTGCAAACAAACCAATGTCACAGTATTGCCTAGAGTCATTAAAAGATGCAGGTATTGTAGATATTGCAATAATTATTGGAGGTATTGGTTCAGACAAAGTCCAAGAATATTACGGTGACGGTGAAAAATTTGGTGTAAAATTAACATATATTTTTCAAGATGCACCACGTGGAATTGCACAGGCAATAAGACTTTGTAAGGAATTTGTAAATGGTGAAAAGTTTATAGTATTTTTAGGAGACAACATTCTTAAAAAAAGTATTGCAGAGTACATCCAAAGATTCAAAGACTCAGACGCTAGCGCATCAATTTTGTTATGTGAGGTGAGTAATCCGACACAATTTGGAATAGCTGATATCAAAGATGGCGTCATAAAAAAAATAATGGAAAAACCAAAAGATCCTCCAACCAATCTTGCGGTAACTGGTATCTATCTTCTTACACCCACAATATTTGATATCATTGACAGACTAAAACCATCGTGGAGAAATGAATATGAGATAACAGATGCACTTCAGATGCTCTTACAAGAAGAATACAAGATAATTTACAATATGGTAACAGATTACTGGAAAGATACTGGTACTCCACAGGATATCATACACGCGAATCAGGTCATACTAAGTGATATGAAGCCATATTTCGAAGGTAAAGAAGAAGAGAATGTAATCATAACTGGGAATGTCATGATTGGTCCTGGAACCACAATCAAAAACGGTTCCAAGTTAACTGGCCCTGTAATAATTGGCAAGGACTGTCAGATTGGCCCCAATGCCAACATTGGCTCCAATACAAGTATAGGAGATAACACAAAGCTGTCTAATTGTCATATTGAAAACTCGATAATCATGTCAGGTTGTACTATTGAGGGGGATTTTATCATCAAAGACAGCATAATTGCGTTTAATTCTGAAATTACATCAAGTTCTCCAAACAAAGTGTTTTTGTTGGGAGAAGGAACTAAGATTTCTCTCTAGTTGTAAATTGATAGACAAATTGTTTAATCCCAAAGTAAGCATCATAGTTTTAAATTATAATGCAGGAGAATTGTTGCTTAATTGTTTAGAATCAGTTTTCAGGACATCATATGATAACATCGAAGTGATTGTTGTCGATAATGCATCAAAAGACCAAAGTCACAAAAAATGCAAGGAAAAATTTGACAAGATCAAATTAATTGAAAACAAGCAAAATTTAGGATATTGTGAAGGAAACAATGTTGGGATACGAGAGGCTAGTGGAGAGTTTATTGTAATTCTCAATCCAGACACTACAGTAGATCGCAATTGGATAATAGAGCTTATTTCGGCTTACAGAAAATACGGTGAGGGGCTCTATCAGCCAAAGATAATTTCATTGTATGAGGAAAATATTTTACAAAGCACTGGTAACATGATACATCTTTTTGGATTTGGGTTTGCAAGAGATAAGGGAATCCCGGATATCTCTCAGCAAAAGGAAATAGAACGGATAGGATATGCTTCAGGCACCTGCCTTTTTACTTCGCAACAAGTTATAAAAAAAATTGGGTTGTTTGATTCATTTTTGTTTTTGTATCACGATGATCTGGATTTGGGCTGGAGGGCTGCACAATTAGGAATAAAATCATATTATGTTCCACTTGCTACGATATATCACGCTGAGAGCTATAGCCTAAAATGGAGCTCAAAGAAGTTTTTCTGGCTTGAAAGGAATAGAAGATACTGCCTTTTGACACATTATTCTAGAAATACATACAAGAAGATGCTTCCGTATTTGAGACAGACAGAGTTCATGGTTTGGTTGTTTTATATATCAAAAGGGTTTCTTGGTGCAAAGATTAGAGCTGAGCTTGACATAATTAAGAACAAACAATACATTGCAGAAAAATATCAGGAATTAGAAGCTAAGAAGATAATTCCAGATACGGAATTGATTAAATCGTTTCCAGATGAGATCTTTATTCCAAAAAATGTGAGCGACGGTTTTGGAAGTCGCATTTTTAATTCACTACTAGTAATCCTCAGTCAAAAAGCCAAAAACAAAATATTAAGTAAATAATCTTAAATTGTAAGTTCTGATAGCACGATTGCAACTGCTAGGTTTTTTTCATGACTCATAGATACATAAAATGAATAATTGCTTTCTAGTTTTTTTAGTCGTACATGTGGTTTTGACTTTATATGATATGTTTCTATATCGATCATACGTACTCTATTGCATATTGATTTTTTTACTGCTTCCTTGATTGCAAATTTTCCTGCAAAATGTTCATGATAGTTTTTGTATTTTAGACAGTATTTTATTTCAGATTGATTAAAAATCTGTTTGTAAAAGTCAGGCTTTGATTCAAATGGAATTTGCCTGAATCTATCCACATCAACAATATCTATTCCAATCCCAATGTTGTTGAGCATATTCATTGATCTTGGCGTACTATTATCTTGGCTATTCCGTCCACTAAACAAACTCCGGTTTGATTGTGAATTAGTGTCTTTAGGGTTATTATTCTTGTTGAGTCACTTTTGTCAATTACTTCACCCTTGACTGTGATAGTATCACCTACATAACATGGTGCTTGAAAATTTAGAGTCTGAGAAAAATATAATGCATTTTTACCCGGTAGATACATCCCCACCAGTTTTGAAAAAAACGATGCTAGAAGCATACCATGGCAAACTCGTTTTTTGAATCTAGTGTTTGTTGCGTAGCTGTCATCCATGTGAAGTGGGTTGTAATCACCTGAAAGCATTGCAAAATTATCAAGACTTAGTTTACTGATTTTTTCTGTGAATTTTTTACTGTCACCTATTTCGATTTCTTCAAATTCAAGTTCATTTAGCAAATCAGTCATTTAACACAACTCCATGGTTACCAAGATGGCGTTTGATGTCGGCTACTTTTTTTACATCCATAGCTTCATCAATTGTAAATTTTACTTTAAACTCACTTTCCAGCTCATAAAGCAAGACATATCCCTTAAACGAAGTCCAACTTTCAATTGATTCCGGACCGGAATCATCAGTAACCGAAGATGCTGGTACATTCATCACTCTTGCAATAAGATCATACAACTTTGACATTATTCAGCACTAACTGTAAGACAGCTTGGTATTTCAAATGACGATTTAATAGAATAGACCCAAGAATCTGCGTCTTTTTTGAATCCACAATTAGGAAGAAAGTCTTCAATTGGCTTATTTTTTGAAGTTGGGACAAATTGTGCTCTTATTTTTTCAACTCCATCTTCCTTTGCTTTGTTTATAATATAACTAAGAATTCCCTTTTCCACTTCTCTTCCCATAACCCTACAACTAAGAAGAAATGTATCTAGAAACCATTCTTTTTGATTTTCTTTGTGAACTATGAAAACTCCAGTTATTCCATTGTCACCAAATTTATCTTCAACTTGAGCACATCCAATAAAATAATTTGTATCCTGAGAAAATTTTCTGATGTCATTTTCCTGATATCTTTTGGTTGTTAAATTAAATTGATTCGTCTTTAATGTAAGCTGAGAAATTCTAGATATTGTAAATTCGTTGGCTTTTTTTATTGATATTTTAAGATCTAGTTGTTTTAGAAAACCTTCTAGATCAGGTGTAGATTTTTCTAGCTCAATTCGTTTTCTTTGTTCTGAATACATTTTACCTCTTTGTTGATCTTCCTGTGTTATGTTCAAGACACTGAATTCATTAAGATCTTTCAGAATATTTACAAATTCTGATGGATCTTGAGGCAATTCAACAGTTTCAACCTGTGGAAGATTAATTCTCATATATTCTCTATTTACTGGATCGTCATCAAAAAAAACAATGCTGTCCAAACCAATATTGATCTCATTTGCAATATATTTCATGTTTGACACCTTGTCATTCCAGTTTATTTTCAAAGATGCAAAGTGATCTTCTCTTAGTTGCATGTATGGATGTTCTCGGATTACTTTAATTGCATCATCATAGTTGTTTTTGCTGTTTATTGCGAGAATTATACCTCGCTGGTGAAGAGAGAGTAGTACTTTTTGAAATTCCATGAATGCATTTCCTGGCGGTTCTGGCCCTAACTTTAAGCCATTAAAACCATCCTCACCAACAATTCCCCCCCACAAGGTATTATCAAGATCTAATACTATGCATTTTTTTGATATTCCCATATAGCCTATCACATATGACATTAGATTCGATGCAAGATATGGGATGTAATCAAGTGAAATTTTCATGTCGCCAAAGAAAAACTGTTTGTAATCGAAGATATTCTTCTCACCGAATTTTGTTATAAATCCAGCAAAATCATAAACATATACAGAATCTGAATTTGACAGTGCATCAGATATCTTGGTGTTAATTTCATTTAACATTCTGTGAAAACCAAAGTCGGTTTTGCTTTCAAAAATTCCATATGAAGAAAATGTTGGAATTGAAAAATTCGCCAAGACTAATTTTGATTTTGTTGTTTGAGAAAATTTTTTTGCCAAAGATAATATTTCGTTTGTCTTCTCATCAACTAGTTTTCTTCTTTCTTCTACGGATATCGAGTGAGAGTGATGGAACAGATTCATGAGTAATGTTCTTGTATCTATAAGAAGAAATGAGATTTCCGGATTAAATTTGTAAAGATTACTCGTTGGGTTTAATATTTCCTGATTATATTGATTATAGTTTCCAACGTATGTAGTACATTGAATTTTTTTTTCTGCACACTTTACCTGCATTGTTTCAGCAAGTCCATTTAATGTAAAACTGCCCAACAGAGCAATACGAATTTTTTGATCAAAGGATTGGTTGTTTAATTCAGATGCCTTATTGATATAGTAAGATAGTTTTTGTTCTCTCATAATTTTCTAATAAATCATAGTCTCAATAAGCTTTGTACTAATTATTTATTACGACCAAACAAGCAAGTATTTTTTCTCAGAAAGGTTTTAGATAATGTAAGCGATTTGAGGCTATAATCATGAAAGATATTGAAATGGATGCTTTTTCTGTCAATGAGCAAGAAATTATGCAGTATTATGGATATAGTGGTACCTGTGGCAGATTTCAACTACGGTGCAAGTTTCTTAAAACGTGGATGCTACACACAATTGCACATTCTACACCATTTTCAGATTTTGCCATAAAGCTACAGAGATCAAGAGGCGTTAAAATTGGAAAAAATTGCCATTTTTCTCCATATGTTTTAATTGATTTGCTTTATCCTCAGATTGTAACAATAGGGGATAACGTTACTATAGGGAGTAACACTTTGATTTTTGCTCATGCAAATCCTACTACAAACCTATTTTTAAAGAAAAATGGATATCCTAGAAAAGTTGAACCCGTCAACATCAAGTCTGGTGCGGTGTTATTTCCTGGCTGCATAGTTACTGCAGGAGTAACCATAGGAGAAAATTCGTTAATTGGCGCTGGAAGTGTTGTTTTTGAAAGTGTGCCAGATTATTGTGTAGTTGTTGGAAACCCAGCAAGAATTGTGAAGCGAATTGAGCATTAGATTATCAATGGTAATACTAGAATGAATATTCTTGGCATAGATTTTGAAGATTGGTTTCATCCACAGTTAGTCCAGAGATATTTGGATGGAAAGAAGAGAACTCCAACAATAATTAATGGGTTGGATAAGATACTTGATTTTCTGCGTATCAAGAATGTGTACGCAACTTTTTTTGTGGTAGGTGAATTGTTAGAATATAAACCAGAAATTCTCGATAAGATAATCAATCAAGGTCATGAGATTGGGTTTCACACCATGCACCATACAAGGCTTGATGAGCCTAATTTTAAAGAAAAATTTCAGGAAGAAATTATAAAATTTGCAAATTTGACAGAAAAGAAATCAGTGGGATTTAGAGCACCAACGTTTTCTTTGAATTATCAAAGTTCATGGGCGATAGAGATGTTAGTGAATAATGGTTATTCTTATGACAGTAGTATCATGCCTGTGAAAACTGGTATGTACGGATTCGCAAATTCTGAGATTAAACCGTACAAAATAACATCAAAATCTCTTGAAAAGAATGATCCTGAGGGAGAATTGATAGAATTTCCATTACTTGTTGGAAAATTGCTTGGTAGAACAATTCCCACATCTGGAGGTTTTTACATTCGGTTTTTACCTTTGAGTGTAATCAAAAAATCAATTATTGAATATGAGAAGATGAGAATTCCTTCGACGTTTTATATTCATTCATGGGAGCTCACACCAGAATTTATGCCAAAAATTTCAATGTCAATCAAAGACAAATTCATTACTTATCATAATCTTAAAAATACTCTATCAAGAATGGATGAGTTGTTAAAAAAATTTGAATTTACTTCATTTAGCAGATACATACAAAAATACAATCTATAGATTCACAGATTTAAAATAATTTAGTGTGTATCGAATTCCTTTATTAATTGAGACTTTTGGCTTCCAGCCTAGTGATTTTAACTTTTTATTATCGACTACAAAATTTCCCACATCTACTTTCCTTGCATATGATGGTGATTCAACATATGAGACAATTGTGTTTGTATATTTTTTCAATAATTGACCAATCTTGTATAATGGGGTCTTTTGATATGACGATATCCAATAAAGTTCGCCAGGTTTCCCTTTTTTCATAATGGTTTTGATTCCTGAAACTACATCAGATATGTAAATTAAGTCACGAATAGTTTTCCCTTTATCATACAAGGATATTTTTTCTCCTTTGTAAGCTCTGTACAATAAATAATTTATAGCATTTTTACCTGACATGTATTGTTCTCTTGGACCATACGAATTTGTAATTCTGAATATTATTGTATCTAGCCCATACATTTTATGATAGATCTTTGAATAATGTTCACTAGCTAGTCGATTAGTTCCATAAATTGTATTAGGATTACATGGCGACTCTTCGTTTATTGGTAATTTTGTTGGTTTACCGATAACAATGAAGGTACTGCCCAAAAGGAATCTACATTTGAAGTTGAGAGTGCGAATTATTTCCAAGATATAAAGAGTAGATTTTGCATTCAGTTCTATGTCAAGTATCGGATTTTCAAAAGATTTTGAATGTGATGTCTCACCAGCAAGATGAATTATGACATCTGGTTTGTTTTTTTCAATGGAGGTTTTTAATTTTTTAAAATTAGTTACGTCTATTTTCTCTATAATAATTTTTTTTTGAATATGTTTAATATTATTTTTTTTTGAATAGCTACGAGTCAGTACTATCAGATTATGTTTATCTTTAAGTAGGGCGTCACATAGATGACTACCAACAAATCCAAAACCGCCAGTAATCATAATCTTCATACTATAAATCAGTAAAGATCTTGCTATTAATGTTAATTTAGAATAACAAGATGTTAATTGGATTAATATAAAACACAATTTAAAAAATAATATGGTCAAAAAATCTGTCTTAATGGTAGTTGCCAAATATCCAGCAACATATGGACACACAACAGTAATCAACAATCTATGTAGAGGATTAAAAGAATTAGGTCACAGAACAGCCATAGGAGCCTTTTCTTTTGAGGCAGAGCCACCTAAAGGAGTGGAGAAAGTAAAATTGAGCAGAATTAGACTACTCGAATCAGGAGTTTCATCATTAGAGTTTGATATTATACATCCTCACCAAGCCCAAGTTCTTTACTATTTATTATTTAAAAAACCAAACAAACCCATCATATTTCACTATCACGCAGCTTCGAATATCATACAAGAATTAAATCTGAAAGTGTCAATGGGATTGCTAAAAAAACGAATTACAAAGACGATATGTGTTTCAAAAAAAGCTTTGCATCATCTAACATATTGGGCAGGAGAATGCGATGCCACAGTAATTTACAATGGAGTTGATACAAATTTTTATCATCCAAATTTGGATAGCCCGTACAAAAAGGGTTCGCCACAACTTCTTTTTGTTAGTGTTTTACGAAAATATAAAAAAACATCTGAATTGATTAATGCCATGCCAGAATTATTAAAAAAATATCCACAAGCACACTTACAGATTGTTGGCAATGGTGAAGATTTTAAAAAATTGAAAGAAATTATTTATAAAAAAAATCTTGGAAAACACGTTGAGATGACAGGTAGAATAGATGATGAGGAGTTAAGAATGAGATACGCTTCATGTGACATGTATGTTTCTGCGAGTAGGAACGAACATTGTCCAGTACCAACCTTTGAAGCTATGGCATGTGGAAAACCTCTAGTTTTATCAAAATTGGAATCACATATTGAGATTTTAGATGCATCTAAAGCAGGATTAGGATTTTCTTTTTCTGATAGTGCTGACCTGTGTGACAAAATTGACAAAGTATTTCAGAATAGAATTAGTTTTAGTAATGACGCATTAAAATATGCAGGAACACATGATTTGCAAAAATTTTGTAAACGGGTTCAAGCCGTATATGATGAAGTTTAGTTAACTGTATATGTTTTAAATACGCAAGATAAAAGATGCTGATATGATAAAAACTGTCAAGTCTTCTAATGAGTGAGGGAATTAATTGGAAAGTTTTGAATTTAATTCTGTTTTAGTAACCGGCGGAGCAGGATTTATTGGCAGCCATATAGCAGAAAAGCTCACAGATTCTGGGATAAATGTTAAAGTTGTTGATAATCTCGTAACAGGTAAAAAAAGAAATTTGGCAAAATGTTTGGATAAAAAAAACTTTCGATTGTATGAATTAGATTTGGGTAACTTGGATGACAGTGATGAATTTCTTAGTGATGTTGATGTTGTTTTTCACATGGCAGCTGATCCTGAGGTAAGAACGGGTTACGACAAGCCAGAAGACTCTTTCAATCAAAATATTCGAAATACCTTTAATTTATTGCAAAAAATCAGACATTCTAAGGTTAAAAAAATAGTATTTGCATCTTCTTCATCAGTATATGGAGATGCAACGATTTTGCCTACTCCAGAAAATTATAGTCCATTATTACCAATATCACATTATGGTGCCTCTAAACTAGCTTGTGAGGCGATGATTTCTTCTTTTTGTCATAATTATAATATGAAAGGAATCATTGTTCGTCCGGCTAACGTCATTGGAGCTCGTGGTCGTCATGGATTAATTTGGGATTTAGTTCACAAGCTAAAAAACGATAATTCAAAATTAGAGATTTTAGGAGACGGGAAACAAGTTAAGTCTTTCATACACATAAACGACGGAATTGAGGGTATTTTTCACTTAGTTTCAAAAGTGAAGGAGAACGTGGGAATTTTTAATCTTGGAAGCGATGATAGCATAGAAATCATGACCGTGGCTAAAACAGTTTGTAAAAATATGAATTTACCAGACATCAACATCTACACTACCGGTGGCATAGATGGCGGCAGGGGTTGGAAAGGAGATATTAAAAAGGCCCATTTAGATATTACAAAATTGAAAAACCTTGGCTGGAAGCCAAAAATGTCTAGTGCTGAGGCAGTAGACTTAACTTCACGTGAAATAATAACTGAAGTAATACAATAATTGTTTTTTAGTGAATAATAATTATAGGGTGTAAAAGTTGACTCAAATTTCATACTCTGATAAAATAATGGCACATGTAAAATACTGGGGTGATTTTTTCCAGATGATTTCCAATGTAAGAAAAACTTTTCAGAATCCATTAAAGTTACTTTTTCGATCTTTCAAAAATGATTTCCCAATAAATGCTGTTTTAAAAAACGGCAATAAAATTAAAGTGAAGACATTTAATTCTATGTTTTTTATTTCTAATGTTCCTAAAAATCAACAGATCAATTATGACATCGAAAAGGACATAGTTACACTATATCAAGAAGAGGAATCGATTAGAAAAGAGATTATTCTTCGTGGGGGAATAAATAATGGGGACATAGTTAATACATTTTTCAAAAAGGATTATGCAGATATTTCAGTAAAAGGAAAAACAATTTTGGACATTGGAGCAAATATTGGAGATACTGGAATATTTTATGCGTTAAATGGAGCAAAAAAAGTGATTGGTGTTGAACCTTTTCCAAAAAACTTTCAATTAGCCAGAGAAAATGTTATTGCAAATAAGCTTGAGGATACAATTAAGCTGTTACAAGCTGGATGTTCATCAAAAAATGGAATCGTGAAAATTGATCCGGAATATCAAAGTAATATTGAGAGTAAGCTGAGGAATTTTGTAAATGGAGTTGATGTACCTTTATTAACCCTTCAAGAAATAATAGAAAAATTTGAGATTCCAAAGAATTCAGTCTTAAAGATAGATTGTGAAGGGTGTGAATACGACATAATTGAGAATACTCCTATAGAAACTCTTACTCATTTTAGTAGTATGCAAATAGAATATCATTCAGGCTTTTATAATTTAAAACGTAAATTGGAATCAATAGGCTATAAGGTTACAGTAACAAAACCTCATGCAACAGATGTAGTCAATTCTTTGTTTAGTTCTTTTAAATTAAAGGATCATAATTCACGATACAAAAAAATTAATCATAAAATAGGATACTCTGGATTCATTCTAGCTTTTAAAAATAATTAATTTTGGAATAGGACAAGTTGATGATTATTTTATTGCATGATAAGATAATTTGTAGAAAATAAATCACATAACTCCTAATCCATACGTTAATACAGCAAGTGATATTCGCCCAAATTGCACATATAACAAGTAAAAGCTAGATACAAAAAATTATTGATCCCAATTCAATTGTCTTTCTAAAAATTCTTCTAGTTTTTTATTATATGGCCTATAATAATCTAGTAATAAATTTCTAGTTTTTGCTTCCATTTTATCATACTCTCTTACATTTTTTTTCTCGGTATTTTTAATTGTGAAGTTAGGCAGGCCAAGAAATAGGAAAGTTTGTTTTAATGTATCATGTAGATTACTTTCTAAGTCCTCTAATTTCAAAACAAGTATCTGATCCTTTGGAAATATCTCATACCATAATTTGATATGATCAATATATTTTCCAAACGATCTATATGGAGTTTTAATGTATTTCACATCATAATCATGAATTTCATCATTGCTAAGTTGTTTTATGAATACATTCCATCGATCATTGTCTTCATCAATAGTTTCTTCAAAAGAAGCAAATTCCTGATCAGCCAGATATGCATGTTGATAATGAGAGTATGCACGATCTACAGGATTACGTAGGAGTACTATTATTTTCACATTAGGAATTAATTTATGAATTCTTTGAGGAGCAAAAGGATGAATTACGTATAGCGGAGATGCTTCTCCAGTAATAAATCGATGTTTTGTTTTTTTTTCTACTTTTTTCTTGGTAAAGATAGTTGGGAAATATGTTTGATACCAACTTGGACCTCTCCAATATGCTAAATCAAAATAATGTATTTCTTTTCTTGATGCATGACCTACATTCGGATGCTGACAAATGTAATCATAGAGCGATGTTGTGCCACATTTATGATATCCAATAATAATAAAATCAGGTTTTAGTCTAAAAGAACTAGTAATAGTTCTGAAAGTTCTGTCTAAAGAAATATTGTATGGATTCAATCGCGGATGTTTTAATAGCCAGTTTCTTGTTTTTGTATGAAGAGACAACTTAGTTTTATTCATACAAATTATGTTTTTTAGAATTATTTAAAGCGAAATGTAACGAATCGTTAGGTTTTAAGAATTATTAAATCAATATAATAATATCAAATTTTCTAGAGAAGATCAATAACACTAATTTAATTATTTAAAACTACTTCTATAACAGTCTCATCCCAACGTTTTCCATTTTTATCCATATTTTCTTGTTTTCGGATCAGAAATTCTTTCTCAGTCAAACCAGATCTGAGTAAAGTTTCTTTTGTTTTTTTAACTGATAAATCGTTATAATAACAATTATCATCATCTCGCCAATGCATATTATGTTCGTTTAATTCAGGAAAGAAACCTCTGTAGGAATTAATATAAGCATATTTTTTACATGATTTAATTATTCTTCGCAGAAACTCGTCAACATCATAAACATGATCTATTACCGCATGTGAATATACTAGATCGTATTTGTTTGGCAAATCCATTTTTAAGAAATCTCCTTGAATGAATTCAAAATTCGAATGTGTTCTACAAAAATCAATGTTTGCTTTTGAGAAATCAATGCCTGTGTATATTTTATCTTGGAAGAGATCTTTGTATTTGATCGGATATACACCTGTGCCACAACCAACTTCCAATATTGTTTTAATATCTTTTTTAGAGTTGAAATAATTCATAAAATTCTCATGTAGTTCGTTGTTTTGATTATGAATTTCATCATACCACTTACTATCTGCCTTCTGCCATTGTTCGTTACCGTATTTGGATTTGCCAATAAATCTAGTTTTAAAATTTCTAAGAACGGTTTTAGAAATCGCTTGAATATCCATATTACATGCAATGAATAAAGACAATTAAAGTATTACATTATGCGTTCTAAATCGCAGTAAAATAGACAAATTAATTACGAAAAATAGATAAACGATGGAAGAACACGAAAAAAAATGGTTGAAGATAAACGTAGAAAATTATTAGACTCTGGTAGAAGATTAGTCAAAAAATATCCTTATTTTCGGCCATTTCTTGCATCTGGGAAATTCTTTCTTAAGAATAGTAATGAAGTAAAACCACGTTTTTCTGGATGGGGCATGACATCAAATCACGAATTACCATGGAATGATAATTATCAAGGAGAAATTTTTAGAAAGGCAAATCAAGATTTAATAAAACAAATGACATTTGACAAAAAACAATTCGGATACTATTACTCTCACCCAGAAGAATTACTTTGGCGACATTGGAATATATCATATGCGATTAATTGGATAATAAAATTTGTAAAAACTACAGAATATAATTTTGTCGAGTGTGGCGTTGGACAGGGTTTCACAGCATTTTTCGCTTTACGAGAAGCAATCGGGAATACAAAAATTTCTTCCAATTTTTCTATGCATCTTTATGATTCTTGGAAAATAATGAGAGAGCAAGACATGCCAAAAGGAATGAAAGATTATTGGGCATCATCATATGATAAACTTGACATAAACATTACTCAACAAAACTTAAGTGAATTTAAAAATAATTTAATATTTCATAATGGATATATTCCAGAATCATTATTTGAAGAACCTAAGGCTCCAGACACCATAGTATACTTGCATATTGATCTTAATTCACATAAACCAACATTGGATGCATTAAAGTTTTTTTATCCAAGAGTAGTGCATGGTGCCATTATGATTTTTGACGATTATGGGCATGCTGGATTTGAAGAGACAAAAATGGTAATCGATGAATTCTTTCGTGACAAACCGGGTTTGTTACAGAAACTTCCTACAGGTCAGGCAATATATTATCATAATTAGATAAAAATTACTTTTGAAAGAATGATAAGAGAAACTATGTTGGTTAAGTGCGGATTGCTTTATTTTCATGAAAAAAATTTTATTTCATGTTTTTGGGTTTGGCTATATATCCACCCGCTATTAAAATTTCCAAGTCCTTAATGATTTTTTTGATCTCTGCTATTTCTTCGTCGTTTAATTTTTCATTATTTGAGATCTTTAATAGCATTAGAGTCATCATCCTATACATAGGAAATGTCACTTTGATTTGGTGCCCAGGTTGAAGTTTGAATATCCATTGATTTGATTCTGCACCTATATCGAGTTCGGAAGTGTATGTCGGAATTCTTTTAAAATGAATGTATCCAGCAAGAACTAAAAGTGGAATTCCGGCACAGGTGACTATTAGAACATACAAAAAGAATGTTGGAAAAATAATCTGTAATGCCGGAATTTTTTCTATTGCCAAATAATATGTTACTACTAAAGTATTAACAGAGGCAAAAATAAATGTAAAATAGGTTGCCCAACCAGTTCTAAAGTAATACCAAGCACGAAAAGCTAATTTCTTATTCACGGTCAACATCTCTTGTAACCCCATATATAAGAATTAATTATATTCATGAAATTATCACGTAATCATATTGCGAGTATTAATAGCTGTAGATAAGACCAGATTTGATTATTTAATTCCATTTTCAAAAGCACTTTCAAAATACAACATAGAATGCAAAATCGTTAACGATCTTGATATATACGATAATTCATTTTTTTCCAAAAAAATACTGCGTTGGATAAAAGAACCAGAAAAATTTGGAAAATTGATTAGAGAGTTTAGTCCAGATGTTGTATTTACAGAAAGAGTCAGTCAGTTTAGCTTACTAATCATTAAGAAGAAAATCCCGTTGTTAGTTTTCTTACGTGGGGATTATTGGAAAGAATTGAAATTTGCAAAAGAAACTATTCATTCATCTGTTCAAAAAAAACTAGAACTATTTCTCAAGAATAGAGTTGCAGAGAAATGCTTTGAAAATTCAACCATAATATTGCCAATTTGTAATTATCTAACAAATATAATAAAAGATAGATATCCAAAGAAAAAAATTTCTATGTTATATCAGGGGATAGATGTTGATTCTTGGAAAAATATACCCAAGAAAAAACTAAAGAGTCCTTCTGTTGGGTTGTTGCAAGGGGCACATATTTGGGGTAAGGCTGAAGAAATGCTCATTTTGGATGATGTATTGGACAAGTTTCCCAATGTGACATTTTATTGGGCCGGTGATGGTCCCTATAGAAATAAAATTCTTCCAATATTGAACAAACATGATAATTTCAAGTGGCTTGGACATCTCAATTACCCCGAAAAAGTAAGAGAATTTTTATCAGAAATAGATGTCTACGCATTAATTTCAGGCATGGATATGTCTCCACACTCATTACTAGAAGCATCTGCAATGCAAAAACCAGTCATTGCTACAAATGTAGGAGGAATTCCGGAACTGATGAGAAACAATGAGACGGGGTTTTTGGTGGAGAGGGGAAATTCAAAGGATCTTTGTGAAAAAATTTCATTGCTAATAAACGATAAGGAAAGAGCTGTACAGATGGGATCATCCGGGCGTAAATTTGTAGAAGAAAATTTTAGTTGGGAGAAAATAGCTGAAGATTTTGTCAAAACATTAAAGAATTTTAATTTGTTTAATGATTAAAGAAATTACAATCTTTTACCGGTTATGTTTATACCACTTTCCATCTCATTGAAATAAATAATTTTTAGTCCCATATCTTTAAACCATTTTTTCACTTCGTCAGGGGTATGTCTATATGCAAATTTTGGAAAATACCAATCATAGTTTACTCCAACACTGCGTTCAAAATTTTCATCTTCGGCCCAGAAACATTTCAAGAAATACCAGTAAATGAATCTCTGAATATCATAAGTTCCTGCTTTAATTTGCAATACTGGAATATCTCGAGGGATTTTGATTTTTGCCTTCAAGTTTGATAATATTTTGCCCAGATATGTCATGTGTTTTGAAAACTCGATGCATTCTTTTTCACTCATGTTTGTGGTAAATTGACGAATATAATCATCCGCAAACTCTCTCATTGGTGCTTTTTTCTTGTAAACATAGATTGAGATCTGCCCATTATTTTTCAACAAGGTTGTAAGAAATTTGAATGATGATTCTGTATCTTTTGTATGATGAAGAACTTGATCTGAACAAATGAAATCAAAGTATTTTTTCTTAAAAGGTAGTTTTCTAATGTCAGCTTGCAGAAAGTGAATGTTGGATTGATTTCCATATTTTTTGTAAGCAAATTCTATACTGTCACTTGCATCAATTGCAAAAACTTCCGAATTAGGATTTGATGAGAAAAGTTTTGCACTATTTCCCAATCCAGTACCTGCATCTAATATTTTATTACGTGTTTTTAGAAAATTGTTAAATTTGTTAAGAGTTTTCCAGCCAAATCTATCTAAAAACCAGTTTTGTTGGAATTCAAACCATTTTTTCTCATGATAAGATTTGTTGTATTTCTTCCATTTTGATGAAAACGCAGCTTCAGTTTTAACGAATCCTTTTGTTTCATCAACTACCAATCTTGGAATACCACGAATAATTTTGAATATGTGCCCCCTAGAACAGCGTAATGAGCCTGTGATTATCTCTTGGTCTTTTTTTACTTTGATTTGGATCTTAAAGTCAGAATCACATAGAGGACAGATAATTTGGCCTACTAGAATTTCTTTCATAATGCTTCACACTTTACTGGCTTAAATAAAAATTAATTGCATTAAGTGAATTTTAATTGTTCAACTTCACATATAATTATGAATCTACATAACAAAGCAAATTGAAGATTCTCATAGCCGGATCTAAATCAAAATTTTTTCATTTAGAAGAATTCGGAGACGCCTTGACAAAATTTGACATGGAATACATGTTGGTTCACGACATAGATATTCAAGATGGTTTTCCTAGCAGAAATATTATGAATTGGTTTCAATCTCGAACCAAATTCAATCGTTTGATTAAGGATTTTGGACCAGATGCGATTTTTGTTGACAGACAGAGACATTTTTCCTTGGCCGCAGTAGAAAGTGGCATACCAACATACATGCTTCTAAGAGGAGATTATTGGAGTGAGATGAAATGGGCAAAACATACACTATACAAAACCCCATCTAGAAGGATTGCTCTTTATCAGTGGAATAAGATTGCAGAAAAGTGTTTTGAAAAAGCTACTATGATTATGCCAATTTGCAGATATCTGGAAGACGTTGTAAAGGAACACTATCCACAAAAAAAGACTGAGGTTTTGTATGGCGGAATTGATGCTTCACGATGGTATCCAGTTGAAGGGATGAAATTAGAACATCCATGTGTAGGATTACTACAAGGAGCGTGGATTTGGGGGAAAACACAAGAAATTCTCACACTCAAAAATGTAATTGAGTCACTGCCAGATATTACTTTTTACTGGGCAGGAGATGGTCCATACAGACAGAAGGTAACTGACGTTTTGGGCAAATATAAGAACTTCAAGTGGCTTGGTGCTCTTCAATATCCAGATCAGGTAAGGCAATACATTGCATCACTTGATGTGTATGCACTGCCAAGCGGAATCGACATGTCTCCTTTGACATTACAAGAGGCACAGCTTATGAAAAAACCAGTAATTGCTACAAGTTCCGGAGGCATTCCAGAACTAATGAAGGACGGAGTAACAGGATTTTTGATTGAAAAAGGCGATCATAAAGCATGGATTGAAAAGATAACACTTTTGTTGAATGATAAAGAGATTGCACAAAAATTTGGTGAAAACGGTAGACATTTTGTGGAAACTGAGTTTAGCTGGGAAAAAATGGCGAAAAGATTTGTTAGCATAGTACAAAGGCAGCTATCAAAAAATTAAAATATTCATAGAGTCTGACTGGATTTCATTTCCTTTGTAACAAAAATCCTATACCAGATCTCGAGCGCCAATAGTCCCAAAAATTTATTGACATAACGAGTATCTAGATTCTTTTGGAAATGCTTTTGGATCCATGAATCATCAATCCACTTTTGTTTGACTACTCTAGCATCAGATAGATAACTATCACACAGATCATATCCATGAGATTTCCATAGATTTGTAGTATCAACTGAAAATCCTTGTTTTTTCTTTATGAGTAATTTTTCAAGCGAATACTTACGAATGATTTCTCTCAACAAAAGTTTACCAATGTTATTTTTTGGATCATATTTTAGCCCTATTGGCAAGTGGGTTGCATAATCAATTATCTTTTTTGATAGAATTGGGGTTATGGGTTTGATTCCAAAATGTTCATGAATTTTCGTATTTAGTGGTATCCAATTGTATAACAGCTTGCCATTAAAATCTGCCAGAAAGACTTGAGATATTGGGTGCAACGGATTATCAAAAAATGGTAAAATTCTTGAATAGATATTACTCCAAGAGAACTGTAATTTCTTTGTAAAAATTTTTTGTTGGTCCGGCACCCAATCTCTTTCATGGCATTGCAAGTATGCCTTTGTTTTTGCAAGTGCCGATGAGTCCCTTTTTGTCAGAGATAGGAATTTTTCATACCTGAATGTATACCCCCCAAATAATTCATCGCCACCATCTCCAGAAACAAGTAGTTTGCCCAGAGTCTTTGATTTTTTTACCACATAATACCAATGTAGATCCCAAAAAGGTTGTCGGATTATGCTAATTGCAGCTGGAAGTTCTTTGAGATAGTTTTCAATATAGACTACATGATGCGAAACAGTAAATTTTTCTGCAATTCTTGCAGCGTATTTTGATTCATCTATACTCTCAGCAAACTTGATTGAGATTGCGTTTATTTTCACATTTGGGCAGGTTTTTTTTAACAGAGATAAAACTAGTGTAGAGTCCACCCCACTGCTAAGGGCTATTGATGCTTTTGTTGTTTTAGAATTTTTGATTGATTTTTTTATGTTTGAGGTTATCAAGCGCTCTACATGTTGAGTAACATTTTCAGTTGCTGGTTTTTCTACAAAGTCTTTCCAAGTTTTTTTTGGAATTTGTGGTTTTTTTGACGGATTGTATCTAAGTGTTAGTATGTTTTTTATCGAGTTTGGTTCAAGTTTAACTCTAGATCTTGCCACGGCCTAGCCCTCTAAATATCAGATTTGCTTTTTTTGCCGCATGTTGATCCATTACTCCCCTCGAATCAATCACTATTGGGGTCCTCATCTTTGTGCTAAGGAATGTGGGCTCCAAATCATGAAATTCTTTGTGTGCAGTTACAATTACAACGGCATCAGTGTTTGTTAGTGCATCAACCAAATTATTTTCGGTTTTTATCCCAAACACTTCAGAGGATTTAAAATATGGATCATAAATTTTGACTCTTGCACCATGGATTCGTAGTTTTTTTGCAATAGATTCTGCAGGTGACAATTGAATGTCTTTCACATCAGGCTTGTATGATACACCAAGAATCAGTATTTCCGAGTCTTTCATGTTTTTTTTCGCTTCTGAGAATCCATCATCAAGTAGTCCAACCACATGATTAGGCATTGATTCGTTTACTGTGCGTCCTGCCCTCACAATACTAAGATCTTCATCCACTCGTTTCGCGAGATTCAGCATTTGGTAAGAGTTAACAGGCAGACAAGGACCACCCACTCCTGCCCCGGGATAATGAACTTGGAAATTGTATTTTGTTTTTGCCGCTTCCAATACTTTCATAATATCAATTCCGATTTTTTCAAACAATATTGCCAGTTCATTCACAAAAGCAATGTTTATGTCACGAAAGACATTTGTCGTAAGTTTTACTGCATTTGCGGTCTTACAATCAGGCATTGGAATTAGATCAACTGTAAAGACATGTCGATAGATCTTTGTAATAATACTGGCAATTTTGTCATCAATTGCACCAACTAAGCGAGGAAGTCTTTCAAAATCATTAAGAATTTGTCCAGGATTTGCAGTCTCAGGACATACCCCAATTCCAAAGCTCTTTCCAGCTTTTAATCTACCATCATTGCCCTCTATTATTGAGATCAGTTCATCCTCTACAAAGCCAGGTTCAATTGTACTTTCCACAATGACTAATGATCCTTCGGTAAGCAGGTCATGTAATTGTCTTCCCACAGATTTTAATGCGGAATAATTTGGCACATTGTTTTCATCCATAGGCGTTGGTAACGATAACAGTATTACATCAGATGTTGGAACACCTCCTTCTATTTTTGTTGTAGCAGTAAATTTTTTTTCTTTAATGACATTTTCAAATATTGCATCATAACCGGGTTCATCTTTGAGAGGGAATATTCTAGAGTTAATCTCTGCAACAAGTTTAGAATTGATATCTACACCAATGGTTGGCAAACCAGAGTTTGCAAATGATAATGCGGTGGGCAATCCAATTCTTCCTATACCAATAACACATATCTTGAGCTTGCCTGTTTGAATAGATTGTATCAATTCTGTTGAGTTCATATCCATAATTTTAGCCATAAATGTGTCAGCTGATTGTCTGATTTTCAATTCTGATTACTTATTTAGTTTTAGATTCTCTCAAGACTTAAAGATGTGAAAAAGTCACGATTGCTGTGAAACTAGCTGTAACTGGAGGTGCTGGATTCATTGGAAGTTATCTAGTAAAGGAAATTGTAAACCAAGGTCACATTCCTTTCATAATTGATAATTTGTACAGAGGTAAATTGGAAAATTTGGTGCCACTAAAAGATTATGAATTTCAAAAAATTGACATTAGAGATTTTGAAAAACTTAAAACAGCACTGAAAAATGTTGATGGAATATTCCATGAAGCTGCACTTACAGATGTTCAAGAATCATTTACAAGAAAAGAAGAATACATTGATGTAAATGTCAGAGGTACAGAAAACATATTCAAGATAGCAAAGGAATTTGGATTGAAGGTAGTTTATGCAAGCAGTTCAAGCGTTTACGGAAATCCAAAAAAAATTCCAATTGCAGAAAATAGTGAACGCGCCCCCATCAATCCATATGGAGATACAAAATTGGAAGACGAGATTTTGGCAGAAGAATACTCAAAAGAGGGAGTCTCAATAATAGGTCTAAGATATTTCAATGTATATGGAAGAGGTCAAACCGGATCCTATGCTGGTGTGATTACCAAATTCATCAACCAATTAAAAGAAAAAAAATCCCCCATAATTTTCGGTAGCGGATCTCAAATACGCGACTTTATTTTTGTAGAAGATGTTGCAAGAGCGAATGTTTTTGCAATGAATAGTAACGTCAATAGTGGATTTTTTAACGTTGGTACTGGAATTACCACATCAGTTCAACAGCTTGCACATATCATGATTGAGATCTCAGGCTTGGATCTAAAACCACAATATGAGAAACCACTTGACGGGGATGTAGAAAAAAGTCAAGCAGATATAACATTCACCAAAGAGATGTTAGGATGGAAGTACAAAATAGAGCTTAAAGATGGCCTGGCAAAATTTTTCCCTTAAACCCTAATTGAATAATTTCTCATAAAAATCAACATATTTTGGGAGTAATTCTTTCCATGTGAAATTCTTGGTTACAAAATCATATGCAAGAGATGCCATTCTAGCCGCGTTTTCTTTCTGTGCAAGCAGTGAATTAATTGCATTAATCAATGATTGCGGATCATTAGGTGGAATCAATAATCCTGTTTCATTATTTTTTATCATATTCGGAATGTCTCCAACACTTGTAGCTACTACTGGAACTCCAAGATAGAAGGCTTCCTTGATTGATTGAGGTAAGCTTTCCATTCTTGATGGCACTACAAGAATAGAAGACGCTTTTAAATTTGTCATAGCTTCTTGCCAAGGCATGTTTGTACAATAGATTATCTTTCCATTGATTTTTGATTCAATGTTTTTTAGAATATCAATTCCTTTTTCATGACTATCTCTTCCAACAAAAGCTATCTGATTTTTTATTTTTTTAACTTCTGGAATTTCTTTGAATTTTTCAATATCTAATGGTGCGGGTAGATAAATAAAATTCAATCCTAGTTTTTCTTTGTATGCTTTTTGCACGGATTTAGAATCAGTTGTAAGAACATCCGCCAATTTGAGAATTTTTTCTTCTGTAGAACTAACAATAGAGCTTGCTATACTGGAATGTAACGCATCTATTTGCTCAGAGTATACACCATGAACTGAAAGAATTTTTTTCTTTGCTTTGATAAATTTCATCACAATTGCAGAGGGAACATTCCATGCGTGAGCTACATCGTATTTTTCTTTGTCAAAAGTTGCTTTGAGTGCACCAAACAAAGTAAAACTTGGATTCTTGATATTTTTTATTGGAATATGTGGAATGTGCATTAATTTTATATCAAATCCATTCTCTCGTAGCTTTTCTGCAACTCTAAACGCATGGCCACCAACTCCTCCCTCATAGCGTGGAGAAATGTAAAGAATCTTCAATGACTCAAAACTAATTGTATTATTTTAAAAGGTCTTGGATGAAATCTTACATCAAAGCTTGTGACGCATCATGCATCATCTGGCTTTTTGCGCAACCTGCTGCAAGCTCATCGCCCTTCCCTCTTCTCATGAGGCCTCTATACAAGCCATCTTCTAGCTTGACACCTTCTCTCTGCTCCCATTCTTCTACAGTGATAGAGTATTTCTTTTGAATTCTGTCTCTGTACCATTCTGGTATGACATTAAATGCACAGAACGGAATTATTCTAAGATCTGGTGTTACGTAGTGGATGTCACATCTTTGCAGTCTTTCGAGGTCTTCATTGTATTTGTCCTGGAAATGCATCATACCAAGGAATAATCCCTTGACATGCCAAGAACCAACTGCATCAAATGATCTCTTCATTAGAATATTGCCAAACATCTTTGCCAAGTCAAGTCCTGCTGGCTGCTTCTTTTTATCAACAAAACTTGAAAGCTTTCTTACTACCTCTAGCATTGTGAAGTACTTGTTTTTACCAGAACGAATTTCTTCTGCCTTGTCTTCAAATAATTCCAACATTCCCTGAATGTCTGCAAATCTTGGTAGTGGGACAAACTTCTTTGTCTCTGCATCTTCAAAGACATATGTTCCTGCACCACATGCAAAGTGAATTGATAATTCATATTTTGGTTTGCTAGAGAATGCCTCAATTACGTTTGTTAATGGCATGCAACTTGGAACTGGAAACCAGTCATCAACAGTAACCTCACCACCAGTCTGTTCTTCGATTCTTTGAATACAGTCTGGCACAGTAATTCTGTACTTTTCACGCTCTGTTTTTCCCATTCTTCCAGTCAATGATACTGGTTGGAAGTTTACAGCATGGACAATATCCATGTTCTTTTGGGCATATCGGATTATACCTCCTAGTTCATGATCATTAATTGATTTGATTACAGTCGGAACGAAAACAACTGTAGTTCCAGTCTTTCTGCAACTGTCAAGCGCATAAGGAATCTCCCAGTGGTTTTTTGGGTTTGTTCGTGCCGTGACACCATCAAAGCTCAGATACAGGTTGTTGCATCCTGCAAGTCTTACTTCTCTTGCTGCTTCTGGGTCCATTGCATGTCTGATTCCGTTTGTGTTCATCTGGACATGTTCAACACCTTCTTGTTTCATTATTTTTATAACATCAGTGATATCGTCTCGGAGCATTGGCTCGCCACCGGTAATTTGCATAGAATTTCCCGGAATTGGTCGCTCTGCACGCAATGTCTTCATCATTGCACGAACTTGATCGTGTGATGGTTCGTACATGTATGCGCCTTCAAGGCCTTTCTTTACATAAAAGAAGCAATACCAGCACGTCAGGTCACATCTGTTTGTGACTATCATGTTTGCAAGACCGCTGTGTGACAAGTGATTAGAGCATAAACCGCAGTTATTTGGGCAAGAACATTTCTCAATCATTACGTTTGGTGCATGTGCTCCTTTGCCATCAGCCCAGTAGGTGCTGAATTTTTTGTATAATTCGTAGGATCCAAAATACAGTTCTTCACATTCACCGTGTGTTGGGCATGTTTTGGTCATAAAGACACGTCCGTCGCGCTCAAAGACCTCTGCATCAAGTATCATGTTGCAGTCAGGGCAGATACTCTGGGTAAATCTAATGGTGGATTTCTTTCCCAGAGTCTTGCTACTGTTCTTTGAGAGCTGAATTAGCGACATTTACTATCAGCAGTTTTCTGATATGCTATATAACGTATTTCCCACTCTGCCCCGTGTGATTCAGTAGATTGATGCGTTAGGTGTTTAAATACTGAAAAACCGCGGATAGATCGGATGAGTATTTCAGATAACACTCGCAAGTCACTAGAAAGAATAGGTCTGACTAGCTACGAGATCAGGACATATTCTTCTTTGCTCAAAGGTGGTGAGCTCACTGCGTCCGATCTGAGTCAAAAGTCAGGCGTGCCATACTCGAAGATCTATGAGGTGCTTGGATCGCTAGAAGAAAAAGGGTGGATTGGATCTGATGATTCTAGGCCGACAAAATATTTTGCAAAATCGCCGGCAACTGCACTAGAGGCAACAAAACAAAAGATAGAATCAGATTTTAAGGAAAATGAAAACATTGTTTTGCGCGAGCTTGTCCCATTATACGAGAAAAGCGGGGTAAGTGAGCGACCAGATATCTGGGTTTTATCAGGAATAATGAATATTGCATCAAAGATACTGGAAATGGTGGATTCCTGCAGAAACGAGGTTTTAATAGCGTTACCAAAGGCAAATGAGGTCCTAGTAAAGCAGGCCTTGCCAAAACTCCGCCAGCTTCACGACAAGGGCGTTGTTATTACTATTTTAATGTCAGACGAAATGGACAAGGAATCATTAAAGGCCTTGGCTCGAGTCTCAACAGTCAAGGTAAAAAAAGGACTGTTCGGTGGAGGCATCATATCTGATAAAAGATATGTGGTGATTTTGCTTGGCCCAATAAACGAGTCTTCAGAGGGAGAAGCCGTTGCAATCTGGGCAGACCATGCAGGCCTTGCCGTGTTTGCAAGAGAATACTTTGAATATTTGCTCAGGGATGCAAAGAGTGTATCATAATGGATTCTGTAAATGATGAGATACTATTTGTTGGAACTGCCGAGGCAGAACACGTGGAAATGTACCTAAAGGCAATCTGGCACATCAAGGAGCGAAGCGAGCCGGTCAAAATTAGTACTATTGCCAAGATGCTAAACGTCAGACAGCCAAGCGTTGTCCAGATGTTAAAAAAGCTAAATGAGCAAAACTTGGTAAACTATAGCAAGGCAGGCGTTTCCCTAACTGAAGGTGGAGAAAAGGTAGGTTCCAGCATGATGCGAAACAGCAGGCTGTTAGAGGTTCTCATGGATAGTGCGTTGAAGGTGGAAATTGATGAGGAAATGGTTTGTGGAATAGAACACCACATGAGCAGACAGTTCACTGATGCATTATGTACAATGCTAAAGCATCCCAGAAAATGTCCACACGGTCATGCGATTCCTCCAGGATCATGCTGTACTGCTTAAAGTTATATCATAGAATGAATAACTTGTAACATGGCATGTTTTTGCGGCTGCAAGACATTTGTTAAATCCACATATGGATTCAAGGTTGGATGTGTCAATTGTACACATGGCCCACAAAATCATGATGATGAATTTCGACTGGCTGCTCGCAAAAATGAAGCTCAGTCCCAGAAGCGAGACGTAGATTTCGGATAATTATTCCCCGATAATTTTCACTAGAACTCTTTTTGACCTCATTCCGTCAAACTCTCCATAAAAGATCTGCTCCCAGGGGCCAAAGTCTAGCTCACCGTTAGTTATTGCAACTGTGACTTCGCGTCCCATGATCTGTCTTTTTAGGTGTGCGTCTGCATTGTCTTCTCCGGTTTTATTGTGATCGTATTGATCTATTGGATCGTGTGGCGCTAGTTTTTCAAGCCATTTAGCATAATCCTTGTGCAGGCCTGACTCGTTGTCATTTATGAAAACACTAGCAGAAATGTGCATTGCGTTTACCAGACACAGTCCTTCCTTGATTTGACTTTTTTTGACTAGTTGTCTTACTTGAGGAGTGAGATTTACAAATGCGACTCTAGTTTTTGTATTAAACGTTAGATATTCGGTCAGGGACTTCATTATTTTTGTCTCGTGGTTTTTGGAATTAAGCTTTCGTAGTAATGACTAATGCAGGCTCAGAACTCAAGATCTATATCATTTGGGATCAATGGGATAAGGTCATCAACGCCTACTTGTTATACTTGGAAAAAGGGATTTTTAAAAGAAGCTTGATAAATGGTAAAGGCAGAGTACAAAAGAAATGGTTACAATTGATGCGCCAGCCTCACTTGAAAGCTTTAGGAGATTTATCATAGCCAGTACATGCAGTTCATACATTCCACGCAGCTATTTTGAGGATTCTGAGGTATTTCCAGAGCGCGAAGAAGCACTAGGCTCAATCTATGTAGAGGCAGCGGACAAGGTAACGCTTAAGAAAATTCGAGACATTACGTTTGTCAATGCAAGGGATGTACTTGGAATCATATACAACTCCAAGAGCGGCAACACCACACTAAAGTGGAGACAGCTAAGAAGACGCGGAGGAAAGGTCACCGGCGAGGCATCACCAAACTCACTCGTCAATTTGGCAGAAGGTGGAGTTATCACACCAGAATGGGTTGATAGCTATCTTAAGAAGAAGAATCTTGAGAACACCAGCACTGTATAATTATCATAGTTACTCTTACCATATCTGATGATCACAAAAATTATCGATGACTCTACAATATCATTTTTGGTTGAAGAGCCAGATGATTTATTGACATTGCGCAGAATAATAAAAAAACAGGACAAGATCATATCAGATACTACTAGAGTGATAAAACAAGACAAGGACTATTCCAGGCCTGACAGGGGCGAGCGAATCAAGATTCGCATTTCACTAGATGTTGAAAAAATAGCTCTTGATGCAGTGTTTGATAAGCTAAGAATTCACGGAACCATAATTGAGACAACAAATGAGGCAGTATCAAAGGGGGTTCACCACTCTATTTTGGTAAGAATTGGAGATTCACTAAATGTGGTTAAGAAAAAGTGGCAACAAATCGAGCTCAAACTAATCAAGGGTAAAGATGAAAACTTTGGTTTTATTTTGATTGCAATTGACAAGGGCGATTGCGGCATTGGCAAACTAAAGGGAACACATCTTCAGCTGATGCAAAACATGTATTCAGGTTCTAGTGGAAAGCAATACAAGACAAATTTCAATATCCAGACATTTTTTGAAGACGTTACCAAGGCAATTGAAACCATACTAAAAGAAAAAGACCTAATTGTGATTTTTGGGCCAGGTGAGACAAAAAGACAGTTTGCCAACTTTTTGGCAAAAACTCCCATATCAAAAATGCACAAAATTGAAACAGTTGATGGGATTGACTCTGGGGGCGAGGACGGGATTTACACATTTATCAAATCTAAGGCCATGCAGCAAATACTCAGTCAAAGCAAGCTTGCCAAGGTTTCATCCATACTGGAAGAAGTGATGATACGGGCAAACAACAAGAGCAGGAAATTTACCATGGGCTTTGAGGAAACAAAAAAGGCAAATGAATTTGGCGCGGTAGAATCTCTGGTCTTCTCTGAAAAAATTATCCAGACCCATGATGAAGACCAGATAATAGAATTCCTCAATGACGTGGAGGCAAAAGGAGTCAAGGTTTACACCTTAGATTCATCAACAGATGTTGGGTTGCAGGTATCAGGATTGGGTGGTATACTATCACTGCTTAGATTCCCAGTGGATTCCTAGATTGTTGAATCTATCAACCACTGTAAATATGGCTTGTTGAGATCCTTTAGTGTAAGCTCGACAATTTCTGGGACTTTGTATGGGTGTGTATTTTTGATTTCAGATTTTAATTTTTTCCTGTTTTTTTCCGTAGTTTTAAAGATTGCTAGAAATTCATTGGTGTTTTCTATTTTTCCTTGCCAAGAATATACTGAAGAAATTTTCGTAATATTCACACATGCTGCAAGTTTTGAGCGTACAAGCTTGTTTGCTATTTTTTGAATCGACTTTTTGTCGGGATATGTAGACACAATTACTACTCCTTTCATAGCAAACGATAAATGGGCGTCATTAAAAAAAGTAGCAATTAATTTGAACTTGGATTTTTTGTCGCAAAATGCCATAATCTATGTTTTGATGGCTTGGGGAATCATACTAGGTGTAACAAAGGCACTCAAGCTGGAAAAGCACGGCTTTGAGGTAAAGCCATACAGCCTCACATACAAGAACGCACAAGTACAGACAGTTCTGACCAAGGTGCTGGGAAGAACAAGAAGAGGCATACGCGTATTTGCAGATGTTAGTGTTGTTGCAGGCTTTATCATGATGGGATTTGCATTTTGGTTTTTAATTGACAACGTCAATAAGTTTTTTGAAAAGCCAGCAGAATTCTCAGAGCTAACTGTTCTAATTCCTGGCGTTACACTTACTTCATCTTCGGCAATTTTGTATTTTCTTTTGTCAATACCAATTGTACTTGTGATACATGAGGGAGCACATGGTATAGTTGCAACGCTTGAAAAGATCAGGATAAAGACAGGCGGGTTTGCCATTTTTATTGCCATGTTTGCAGGATTTGTCGAGCCTGATGACGAGGAGTTCAACAAGGCAAAAAAAATCTCAAAGCTTCGAGTGATTGGTGCTGGAGCTACATCAAATGTGATATTTGCACTGGCGTTAGGTGCCATATTACTTACAAATCCATTCTTTGCAATTATTGTTCCAGAGCCGATGCGAAGCGCATTTTATGAAATCCCGCAGGGAGTCAATATACTATCCATAATGCCCGGAAGTGGGGCAGAAAAGGCTGGGCTGCAGATAAACGATATCATTACATCAATTAATGATGTTCCGGTGGTAACGCCGCTGGATTTTGCCAAAGTCAAGCTCGCGCCAGGCGATACGGCAACCGTAACAGTACTTCGAAACGGCCAAAAAATACAACACCAAGTAGAGATAATGCCATCCCCGGATGATCCAACAAAGGGACTAATTGGAATAACTCGGGATAATTCAATATCATACAAGCCAATTTACAATTTTATTGAATGGAAAAGTGTAGAATTGTCCATGTTTTTACTTTGGTTGTGGATGATCTCGTTTTTCATTGGAATAATCAACATGCTTCCATTGCCAATCCTTGATGGCGGCAAATTCATCCATAGCATAATTGACAAAAAATTCTCAGATGTCATGGTAAATCGCACAATGTGGGCAATCTATGGGTTTACGTTTGCTTTGTTTGGCCTAAACATAGCATTATCCTACATCAAGTCAGGCTGGTTTACAATCTAGTAATTATCGTTAAATTTGGGCTTGGAGCACCAAATCCATGAAATGCGATAGGTGTGAGAACAGTGCAGTTTATTCCAGAAAATATTCTGGGGAAAGCCTTTGCTCTGAATGTTTCTCAAATGCCATCCTACGAAAAACTGCTAAAACTATCTCCAAATACAACATGATACAAAATGACGAGTTAGTTTGTGTTGCAGTGTCCGGCGGAAAGGACTCACTTGCCTTGTTGCATGTGTTATCAAAGATGTCAAAAAACCATAATTTTAGAATTCACGCAATAACTATTGATGAGGGAATTCCAGGATATCGCGATGAAGCACTTGGAATTGTCAAAGACTTTTGCACAAAACTTGGTGTTACTCATACTGTTTATCCATACAAGGAACTCTTTGGGTTAACACTAGACGAATCACTAAAACAAAATGAAAATGACAGACTTTCCTCATGCTCTATTTGTGGTACATTCAGAAGAAGAGCCATGGATAATGCTGCAAAAGAGATTGGTGCTAGCGTGATTGCAACGGGTCATAACCTGGATGATGTTTTGCAGACATTTGTAATAAACACACTTTCTGGCGACACTAACAAAATCGGCTGGATGGATCCAGACACCTCTAAGAATTCCTTGCGAAAAATAAAGCCATTCTGTGAAATTTACGAATCTGAAATTGTGTTTTATGCATTCACCAATGACTTGCCATTTCA
>CAYOBG010000002.1:0-37505 GCA_964402265.1 uncultured Candidatus Nitrosotenuis sp.
TTTTTTCCCAATTACTCAGCTGGATTAGTTTTCTGATCTTTTATGATTTTTAGTATATGCACACATGTTGATACGCAAGATTGCCATTACAGGCATAATACTGGTAGTTGGAGGAGTATTGCTTTACCCACAGCTAGACAAGCTGGGAATAATGGATAATCCTACAATTAATGCCCTGGCGCAAGACTTGGGCGGACTCAAGGACACCACAGTTAAACGAGTATCATACGAAGTGGACAAAACCACAGATGTTGTTGGCGATAAAATCAGTGATGCAGTTCCAAATGTAGACCAGATAAATCCAATTCCAAAACTTGAGGACAAGCTGGCCATTCCACCCGTACAGGAAACCTACTACGGACAGGTCTATGAGAAAGATGAATCAGAGAAAACATGTAAGGTCTCTGTTCCTAAAATGGCAAAAACAGTAAATGGAGTAAAGGAGCTAACCCACACCGTTACAATACAGGACTGCAAGTATGAGAAAAACAAGCCAGTTCAGGTAACTACAACAACAGATCCATCAACTGGTGAGCAAACCGTATCAGTTGATCCAATCCTGCAGACCAAAGTCTTTGAAACCTTACAGCTCACCACTACAAAAAATGCAGACAACACAGTATCGATTCATTATTCAGATTCTTCTGGGAAAACAGTAAAGGTGACTGTGACTCTGAGCAATTCTGAAAAACAACTCTTCACAGGTGAGTTCTTTGCATCAGAATTTGATACCAGCGTAAACGATGTATCTGAAACTCCGCACATAATAGAAATGATAGTAGAGCATGCCGATTATGGCAAGGTCAGCTCATCCGTGTTCAATCCACAAGGAAACGATCAAACCACAATTTACGGCGTCTTTACGCAATAATTATTCAAACAGTGACACTAGTTTTGGCAATGCATTAGCAGACGTCTCCCTTATTGATAGGTCCATGTCTGATGACATTACTGTTTTTTCTGGATTTATCTCAACTAATACCGCGCCATTTTGCTTTGCGTATAATGGTAAGGTGTTTGCGGGTGATACCACAAGGGAGGTGCCTGCAATTATCATAACATCACAAGTCTGGGCATGAGAAATTGCCTCAGACCACACATCCTGAGGAAGGGCTTCGCCAAACCACACAACATCCGGCCTGAGAATATTACCACATTTGCATTTTGGAGGCAGAGAATCAAAGTTTTTTGTAATGTTGTCCTGAAAATCGCAAACAGTGCATTTTATTCGAATTATGCTTCCGTGCAACTCTAGAACTGTTTTGCTTCCAGCCCTTTGGTGCAGGCCGTCAATATTTTGAGTCAACACTATGACCTCCTTGTGTTTTGCAAGATTTGCTATTGCAAAATGGCCGTCATTAGGACTTGCTGCAAGAATGTTTTGCCTTCTTTCCTCGTACCATTCCCAGACTAGCTGCGGGTTTTCATAAAATGCGTCAATTGTAGCAAGCTGCATTGGATCATATTTTCTCCAAAGGCCTTCCTTTCCCCTAAACGTTGGAATTCCACTTTCTTGCGATATTCCAGCTCCAGTAACGAACACAATTTTTCTTGCATCTTTGATTTGTCTTGATATTGAATCAAACATTTTATTTTATTTCAATTTCAAGCAGGTCTTTTGCAGCAATGACTGAGCTGTGAATCTGTCTTGCTTCCTGTACCAATTCATTCTCATCTTTGTATCTTGCAGAAAAATGAGTTAAAATCAGATTTGTTACCCCTGCACTCTTTGCTAGTGTGGCCGCTTCCTTTGCTGTGGTGTGATTTGTCTCTACAGCCTTTTCTTTTAGCTTGTCAGAAAACGTGCAATCAAATGAAAGATAATCGCAATTTTTGAAAAACCCCTCCAATATTTTGGTAGGTCTTGTGTCACCAGAAATGCCGATCTTTTTGCCAGGCCTTTTTTGGCCTACGACCTGTGATGGTTTGAACACATTTTCTCCGACTTTGACTTCTCGTCCAAGCTGCAACTCGTGCCACAGCGGGCCTTCTGGTATGCCTAGCCTGAGTGCTTCATCTCTGTCGAACTTGCCGGGCTTTTCCTTTTCTGCAAATAGGTACGAGAATGCCAGAACAGAATGCTGTGCCTTTTCTGCATATACTAGATAGTTTTTCTCTTCACAGACAAGGCCTGAGCTTACCGCCGTAATCATGACAGGAAACGACAAGCCAAACTGCAAGATTCGAATGTTTTCCCCGATGAACTGTTCAATTCCATCAGGACCGTAAATCTCAATTGCCTCTGTTCTGTGTTGTAGGGTCATTGTCTGGAGCAATCCCAGTACCCCAATGCAGTGATCACCATGCATATGTGTGACAAAAATCTTCATCTTTTTGTTCCAACCAAGGCCTGACTTGAGATATGATACCTGCGCCCCCTCTCCTGCATCAAACATTAGAATCTCACCTTCTCGCTCAAGGCAAATGCATGATAATCCTCTATCCTCTGTTGGCTGGGCAGCCGATGTTCCCAAAAATACTAGCTTCATTTTACTAAAATCATCCTTGTCAGACTCTTGTGTCGGTAGATTTCATATTTTTTTGTCAGGTTTAGCTTGATGTCATCGTCTAGGCCTTTCTTGCACATGATGGCAAACTTTGTCTTTTTTGGCATTTTTGAAATGAATTTCTTGATTATCTTCTTTGGTGGTTCTGAAACCTTGGATGCAGTACCATACGGCAAATCAGTCACAATCCCGTTGAACTTGATCTGCGACATGTAATCATATTCTTCATTATACACCTGTGCATCAAAACCGTTTGCCTTTAGGTTGTCCTTTGATATTTTGCACATTTTTTCATCAAAATCAATTCCTACTGCCCTAATTCCCATGGAGCGAGCCTCCAGTAATGTGCTTCCAGTACCGCAAAACGGATCACACACTATCTCATCATCATTAATCCTTGCGAGATTGATCATTACACGGGTTAGCTTCCAGTCCAGCTCATGATGGAATTTTGTTAGCTTTTCTGGGCGCTTTGGAGTCTCAAATCTACTTGAAAAGCCAAAAAAGTTCTCATCATCTGTAAAAATTAGGTAAATTATCACGTCTGGGTTTTCGAGTGAAACCTTGGCATTGCAAAAAGTAGAGACCATGCTTCCAAGTGATCTTTCTATTTCTGGAACATTTACTGGTTTTTCAGAAAGATTGATTGCCTTGCACATGAATGATTTTGCACCAAACAAAAGCGAATAATTTTTCTCATCAAAGAAAACATTTGACATTTTTCTGAGAAGCTGGCCTGCAGTCTTGACAAAGGTGGCGCGCCTTGCAATTTTTTCCCACGGTGTTGTGGTCTGGATTATGATAAGATTGGAAATTGTCTTTATTTTTGAAAACCTGTCATACATTTTTGCCAAAGTGATTATCTCATCTACTGCGAGCTCAAGATATTCTTTTGAAACCAGAAAGAAACTCTCAGGCATCCTAGATTGCCTTTGCGATTATTCCTGATACATCAACTACTGATGTATTACCAGGTATTGTATTTGCGGAAATTATTGCAGAGACGCCAGCCTGTTTGATCTTTTTCTCTGCGTTATTCATCAGTAAGGCATGTGTGCAGGCCACAAAAACCTTGCCGCATTTTTGCTTTTTTAGAAATTGTGTTGCTTTTACAATACTCCCACCAGTGCTTATCATATCATCTACTAGTACCAAGTCACGCCCCCTTACCCCATCAACTACTCCAGTCATTATCTTGACCTTGCCGGTCTTTCTGTCTCGCTGTTTTTGCAATGCGATGTGTTCTGTTCCATAGAATTTTGCAAACTCTTTTGCCCTTTCCTTTCCGCCGAGGTCTGGCGAGACAACAAGTGGGTTTTTGAGCCTTAGTTTTTTGAGGTAATTTGCAAGCTCAGGCACGGCAGAAACATTTCTTACTGGAATGGTGAAATGCTCCAGTCCCAGCATGCTGTGCATATCCACTACTACTACCTTTGATGCGCCAGCTGACGACAAAAGTTTGGCAATAACAGATAACGTTACTATTTCGCCTGGGAGAAATTCTCTGTCTTGTCTTGCATATCCCATGTATGGTATTACACAAATTACTTGTGGTGAGTATTGTCTTGCCTTGGAAACCAGAGATATTGTTTGCATCAGATTAGTGTCTACTGGTGGATATGTGGAATTTACAATAATGATTTTGCCTTTTTTTGGTTTTGTAGAAATTGTAATCTTGCTTTCGCCGTCTGGAAATATTCTAAGCTCAGACGATACATAAGATGCCTTTAGTTTTTTTGCCAGTTTTTTTGCTAGATCCTCTGAAGCCTTTCCACCAATTACGGTAACAGCTGACAATAAATCAACAATCTAGGAGGGACTCTTAAGTTTTAGGAGTGAATTTTTATTTTGCCGCTGCAGGTTCTGCTGCTTTGGCCTCTTGTGGCTTTTCTGCCTTTTTGTTGGAATATGTTTCGATAAAGTTGATCTTTTCTAGTGTTGGGACGAACTTGAAGGAATCCATCTGGATGAAATGTTTGATAACTCTCAAGCCCTCTGCTCCGTAGATCTCTTCTGGTATGGTAACATCAAGTATGTTGCCGGTTAGCTTTGATGATATCTTTGAATCCTCAACTGGCATGTGTCTTTTCAAAATTGCATTGAGTTTGTCCTCACTTGTCTCTAGAGCCTTTATCACATTAACATCATACACTATAGTTTTGCCGGCAAGTCTGTGATTGAAATCAACTTGAACTCTGCCAGAGCCTACAAATCTTACAATGCCTGTCTTTTGGTCAACCTCTATAGTATCACCAACTGTGACATTGTCTGCATCTTCGCCTAGCTTGCGCAATGGAATCATTCTGACCTTTCCTGCGTCGCGCTCGCCAAAGCCCTTGTCTGGTGTTACATCAACTGTGAGCTTGTCTCCTGCCTTTGTGTTTGCTAGGGCATCATCCAGTCCTTTTAGGACCCATGATTCTCCAACTGAGACCAGTTTTGGCTGATACTTGACATTTTCCTGGAACAAGTTGTGCTTTTTTGCGTCGTCTGCGGTTGTAGTCTCTACTATTTCGTTAGAGTCCTTTACCTTTGCAGTATAGTCAATTAGGATCAATGAGCCTTTAGTAAATGTCAACGCGATCAGTCCCCGAAATTCCTAATATTAAGTTTAGAGCTGTTTTAGCTTGTCGTCTGCTACTTTGAGGGCTTCCATCTGCTTGGTCTTGTATCCCATCATCTCTAGGGTGGAGCCAATCGAAGAGATTGTTCTCATGACGTGGTATTTTTGCACTTCACCCATGCATCCTACCCTGAAGACCTTTCCTTTGAGATTTCCAAACCCACCTGCAACCAAAACTCGGAATTTCTCTGCTAGTGTGCTTCGGAATGTCTTGTCTTCTAGTCCATCCAGATAGTTTAGTGCTACTACAACAGTTGATCTTGCGTCTTCTTTGGCAAATGGAGTTAATCCCATTGCGGAAAGACCGGAATACAGTGCATCAGAGCAAACTCGGTGTCGTCTGATTCGATTGTCAAGGCCTTCCTCTAGAATTACATTCATTGCTTCTCTGTATGCGTACAATAACGGCAATGCAGGTGTAAATGGTGTGTGCTTTGCCTCTTCGTAATACTTGAAGTATCTTGATAAATTAAAGTACATTGTGTTTGGCGGGTTTGCGTTCATGTATTTTTTGGTTCGCTCGTTGACCACAATTGGTGATATGCCTGGTGGTGCTGCAAAGGCTTTTTGTGCGCCAGTCATTGCAACGTCGATTCCCCACTTGTCCATTTCTAGATCTTCGCCGCCTACGATGGAGACGCCGTCTACGACATAGAATGCATCGTTTCTTGCAGTAAGGCTCTTGATTTTATCCAAATATTTTATCATCGTACCAGTCGAGGTCTCGTTCCAAACGCAATAGAATGCCTTGACGTCCTTGTTGTTATCAAATGCCTCCTTTACTTGATCAAACGTTACGTTTGTACCGGGAGTGCTCTCTAGTTTTACTACGTCTGCTCCTGCCCAGGTTAGCATTTGGGCTAATCTGCCGGAAAACTCTCCGTTTGTTGGGATGATTACCTTGTCGCCTTTTTTGATTAGATTAACAACACTTGCCTCTACTGCGCCAGTTCCTGATGCTGATAACAATACTGCCTCACCATTGCTTTTGAAAACTTGCTGAGTCTTTTCTACTGCATCTTGGTATAATTCAACAAAATCATCACTTCTGTGATTGATCATTGGTGTGATCATTGCACGCATTACTCGCTCTGGGACGTTTGTAGGACCAGGCAGCATGACTAGATATTCCATATAAAGTTCGCCAGTTGCTCTGATTTACGGGCTTTATTTAAAACTAAAGATTTGCCAGTCGATCTTTTGCATTAATTTTTAGCAAAACCTTACGGGTTCCATCTGGCACCAGATCATCCCAGCTTTGGTTAGTTGCAATTTTTTGCCTAATGTCGGTCCCAGACAGAATCTCTCTTTGCTTTAGTGGGACTGAGACTACATTGATTCCCCGTTTTTTGTACAAATTGTGCGTAAAATCATCATTTGAAAACACCACATCATATTTTGGAATTATGGAATCAACTTGGTATGTCCATTTTTCATGATCATTTACATCTGGCACAAAATAGATCTTGATTTTTTCCAGCTCTGAGCTGTCAAGTGAGGATGAGATCATTTCCTTTCTTTCTTCTGCAGAAAATGGATTTCTTTTTTCATTGAATCGATTTGAGCTACCAATTCCTATTGCTAAATTATCTACTTGTGTTAGTGCGAATTTTACTGCGGCCAAATGTCCTAAATGGAATGGTTGGAATCTGCCTATGAGAAGACCGTCCATGGCTTGATTGCCTTCATTTGATTTAAAAACTAAACAATCCACATCACAACACAAACATGGATGCACTCAAAATTGATGGCTCCCACGGGGAAGGTGGCGGACAAATTCTGCGCTCTGCACTCACATTATCATGCATAACGCAAAAACCAATTCAAATTGAAAACATTCGACACAACCGAAAAGTTCCAGGCCTCAGGCCATCTCATCTTTCCACAATTAAGCTTCTTGGCAAAATTTGCAATGCAAAAATAGACGGCCTAAACGTTGGCTCAACTAGTATCACTTTTTTTCCAAGAGAGATCCAGGATGCGAAACTACAGGAAAATGTTGGAACAGCTGGAAGCATTTCCCTTATCTTACAGGCAATCATACCCGCAGTATCGCTTGCGAAAAAAAAGTTAGAGCTTACAGTCTCTGGTGGAACGGATGTACCGTGGAGTCCTACCATTAATTATACAAAATACGTTCTGTCTGAAGCCTATTCCAGAATTGGAATCGATTTTACAGTTGATGTAAAAAAGCGTGGATACTATCCAAAGGGCGGAGGACTCGTGGATCTAGTAGTTCTTCCATGCCAAAAAATCACATCACTACACCTATCAAAAAGAACAACAAAAAATGCAAAAGTCCTCTGTTCATATTCTGATTTATCAGATAATGAGATTTCAAGCTCGCTCTACTTAATAGAAAAAACATTGCAGGAAAAGGGATTCTCAGCAGAATCATGCATCACACAACAAAGAGCACTAAACCAAGGAGCTTCGGTTTTGATTCATAGCATAGATGCCAGCTCGATAAATGGCGCAGACGAACTACTAGACATGAAAAACAAATCAGAGTTTGGCAAAACTGCGACATCTGCATTCATTGAATGCGGTTTTGGTGCAGATGCAAATCTCTCTGACATGCTGGTCCTACCACTGTCACTCACAAAAGAGATGTCAATTTTTACAGTCAAAGAAATCTCACCGCACCTAGAAACGAGTCTCTACATCACATCAAAGATTACTGGCTGCAAGTACGGCGTGGGAAAAATTGATGGCGGCTTTGAGGTACGTATTCAGGGCTCAGATTCCAGCATCTAGTATTGCGGCAAGCAGCAAAATCAGAACCGAAATTACAACAGTTACCTCGCCTACTATGATGATCTTCTTTCGAAGCTTTACTATTTGGGCCTCTGTTAGCTGTTTTTCAAGTATTTTTTCCTCGACTTCCTTTCTGATTATTCTGACATGGACTGCAAATGAGGCCAGGAGCGCTACTACCAGAATCATCTTGACTAGAAGCATCATTCCATAATTTGATGAAAACAAAAACTCAGGCTTGTTCAAAAACTGGTACGAGTTGAATATTCCAGTTGCAATCAAAATCAAGAGAGCAGGAATTGCTATTTTGTTGAATCTTCGGCCAACTTTTATCATTATTTGAAGTCTGTCCTCGATTGTTGGCGCCATTGTTTTCAGTATTGGCGCAAAGACTATTGCAATGAACAAAGAGCCACCAACCCAAATTGCTGAAGCAATTAGGTGAATCCAAGTAATGATGGCCTGCTCTAGTGACATCAAACTGGCGTGTCGGCCTTCAAATATTATCTATTTGAAACCAACATTTTTTAGTTCTAGTATTTTGATATGGTTAGTTGATTCCTCAAAGCAGATTTATTCTCTATATTGCAATTGCAGGCCTCTTAGCTATGCTTGGAGGCATCACTTGGTACGCAAGTCTTGATAATCCGCAGCTAGAACAGGCCAATATCGACATTGGAACTGTCAAACTTACAAGCGTAAACACCATTGACGGAACAGCAAAACTCGAGGTAGGCATTGTGATAAGTAATCCAAGCGAGAAGACATTTACGATTTCACGAATTGACTATGAATTGTCTGCAAACGGCATCCCAGTCGGAAGAGGACAGTATTCAGCAGAAGATGTGGCAATGCCTGGCCGTGCGGCATTTTATCCAGGCGCACAAATTGAACTCCCAAGCACATTTCAGCTTGCACAATCCAGCGAAAACTCTGATATCTACAATGTCATAACCACTGAAGGACCAGTCGTGTATTCGATTAAGGGACTGGCCGTAGTTGAATCTGCGTGGAGCCTCGTAGAAAAAGAATTCACAGCATCTCAATAGTTTTTGTAAAAAGTGGGCCGAGAGAGATTCGAACTCTCGATCACCGCCGTGTCGAGGCGGTATCCTAACCAACTAGACTACCGGCCCAATAAAATACAGGCCATGAGCTCTACATTATTAACCTTTAACAGACACCAAAACAAACTAGAGTAAAATGAGTGAATTTTCAAGCCAAGAAAAATCTGGACTCTACAAAGCAATCTACACGAGACGGGATGTTCGTTCTCACTTTAACTCAAAGCCAATTCCTGATGATGTCTTGGCAAGAATTCTAAACGCGGCACACCATGCACCATCAGTTGGGTTCTCTCAGCCATGGAACTTTATTCTGATTCGTGATCATACCACAAAACAAAAGGTCAAAAAATCATTTGAGCAAGAAAAAGAGCGCTCATCAAACCAAGTCGATGAAGAGTCAAGAAAGGAAAAATATCTCTCACTAAAACTGGAAGGAATCTTAGAATCTGATGTCAATATCTGTATCACTTATGATCCGACTAGGTTTGGGCCATTCGTGATTGGTCGTTCCAGCATTCCTGAAACCGGAATCTATAGCGTTTGCTGCGCAGTGCAAAACTTGTGGCTTGCTGCAAGATCTGAGGAAATTGGAGTTGGTTGGGTCAGCATTTTATCAAATGATGCTCTAGTGAATGCGCTCGGGCTTCCAGGACACATAGTACCAGTAGCTTATCTGTGCCTTGGACACGTGCAGGAATTTGCAGAAAAGCCTGACTTGGAAACTTCAAAATGGTTGCCAAGACTTGATCTCAAGGATGTGGTGTATTTTGAAAAATGGGGCCAAACGCAAGACACGCTTTGGAATCAAATCCACGACTTGATCCGCACAAATCTTGATTACGCTTTTAACGAGTGAGTGTTTTGCAGTTGTAGTTGGGCTTGTAGCGCAGAGCCAAAAAAAATTGGCGCGCAACATGGATAGCGCGGCAGCCTCCTAAGTTGCAGGTCGAGGGATCGAAGCCCTCCAAGCCCGCTTACTATTCTTTCACTAAGTTGTTCCCAAGTTACTTTCTAATTTAAATAAAGAATGAGTAGTACAAAAATTGTGAAAATAGTTGTAATCTCTGGCAGCCCAAGAAAGGGAGCAAACACGCAAACAATGATGAAGTTTGCATATGATTACGCAAAATCAAAAAACCCGGACACTAAGTTCATCAATCTATCCGATGGTGGAATTGACTACTATAGGGGGTATGGCGAAAACTATTCTCAAACAACAACACAGGCAGCACAGGATATCATGGATGCAGATGTCTGGCTTGTTGGAACGCCCATTTACAATTCGTTTTTCAGCTCTGCCTTAAAGAATCTCTTTGAATATGTCAACTACAAAAGTACAGCAGGAAAAACTGCAGGACTTGCAGTTTTAGCATCTGGGCAAATTGGATTTACTGATGTGCAGACCTTATTGACACAACTGATGAGCTATTTCAGAGTGATAACAAACCCAAAGGCTGTATTTATGACTGCAGACCAAGTCAAGGACAATGTAATAATTGATGAAAATGCCAAATCAAGATTAAAAGAACTTGTTGATGAGACTATTCTCTTGGCAACTAGGCCGAAATAGCGTTGTTTGGTAGGTAAACTACCTTGAAGATCTTGACCAAATAATCGCCGTCAAAGACCTTGGTTACTTTTCCGTCAGTGACATCACGAACTCTGAATTTGTACTCGTATGTGCCGTCATCTTTGAGAGTGGTTTGTGCAAAGTGAATTGCCTCACCGTTTTTGAATATTTGAATTATGACTGGATTGCCCTCTACTGGATTTGCAACTTTGCCTTCAACAAAACCCCATGGCAGCTTGTTGTTTTTTGAGACGGAAAATGGTGTTATTGTTTTTTCAATTCCGATTGAAGAGTTGATTGGAGTAAGACTTGTCTCTGCAAATGCTGAGCTAACTGTAGTCATTATCAGTGCAAATGCGAGTGTCGCAATGGCGGCTTTAACAAACATTAGCTGATTTTTGCAAAAGTCAAATATTAAGATGACGTATTAATCATTCATCTTGGAAAGTGAGCTCTTAAACGACGGCTGCAGCTGCAAATGCCACTTTGGCGGTGCAATAAGCTGTCCTGGATGCAAGAAAAACCATCGTGGAATGCACACATGTGCTCACTGCAAGTAAGTCTATTTTCGTTTTGCAGCTACTGCTTTGAGGTTTGCAAGTTCTGCCTTTAGTGCCTCAATTTGTACAAGTGTCTCAAGGTTCGCTATTTCTTGCTTCATTCGCTCAATTTCGTTGTCTTTGAGCTTTACCTCATCTTTTAGATCGTTTAGCTCAGCAGTAAATGATTCACGGAACTTGTTTAGGTCATCAACTGATACATTTGATACTAGTCTAGTCGAGCTTTTTTTTTCGATATGCTCGTGCTCATGTGTATGAGTGTGACCGCCGTGCTTTTTTGTCCAGTCAGCGCTTTTCTGTGCGATCCAACATATGAAGACCAAAAACCACGTAACCGTCGTCGCTACTAGGAGCAATTGGTTTAGTGCTGCGGGCATGTAAAAATACATCACAGTCAGAAATACGGCAAAACATGCAGTAACTACTGTAGCCAGCTGGTTCCGCAAATAACCCATGATTTTAAGCCAAAAAAGTCGAATATAACGTTAATGCTGAATTTCAAAAGAATAAAAGAAAAGATAAACGAAATTTATTCGTCTTTTCCTTGTACGGAAATTTCTTGTGGGACTTCGGATTGTAAAATCTTAATTTTTGCCAGCAACTCGTTTCTTAGGTCGCGTGCAACTCTTCGCACTGTTGGTCTTGGAACGCCTAGCTCCTCAACTACTTTGCTGTAAATGTCTTGTTTGTCTGTTAGCCCCTTTTCAAGATAAGTATTGATTGCTTGTTTGATAACGGTGCTTTGGTTTGTGCGATTCACAAACTGTAATTTTTTTCGATCTATATAAGACTATAACTTTTCTAGAAAAAATTTGTAGTTTTATTCGAGCTGCAAAAAATTATTATAATATGCAAAGTCCTGACGATCCCTGAAAACTTTTCAAAACGGTTTTGAATCCAAACAATAAATAAAAAATAAAACTTTGTAAATTTTACAAAACCTTTTCAAAATAATTCAATAGCAAGACTCTTATGCTCAAAAGCAATTTGTGCTTTAATTGACTCAGGCAACAGTTGAAACAAAGTTCGGGAAAATTGTATTTAAGTTGCTTCCAGAACTAGCGCCGGAACATGTACGAAACTTTGTCAAGCTAGCCCAGTCTGGATTTTACGATGGAACTCAATTCCACAGAGTCATTCCTGGCTTTATGATTCAGGGCGGAGACCCAAACACAAAGACCCCCGACAAAAGCAAATGGGGAATGGGTGGCCCGGGTTATACCATAAAGGCGGAGTTTAACACACGCTCGCACCTAAGGGGTATAGTATCAATGGCGCGAGCAATGGATCCAAATTCCGCAGGCTCGCAGTTCTTTATAGTGACAGCTGATAGCACTTTTTTGGATAGGCAATACACTGTATTTGGCGAAGTCTTGGAAGGAATGGAGGCTGCAGACCAAATTGTGAGCCAGCAAAGAGACAGAAACGACTGTCCGCTTCAACAAGTCACGATGAAAGTCACAATTTCTGAATAATTATGAAAAAAATCCTTGCAAGTGTAATCATGGCTGTACTGGTGTCTTCTGGTGTGGCATTTGCACAGGAGATCAGTTTTGGCGATCCTGCCGTACAAACAATGCAGATCAGATTAGCAGAAAATGGTGACGCACACGTTACTCATCTAGTGGACAAGAGCAAAACTACTGCTCACCTGGAATTTCTCTCAAATGACTATACCAATCTGACCGTAACTGACGAAGAAGGGGGCTCTCCTCAATACGCTCAGGCATCGGCAGAAAAAGTCGGCATCGTGATATTTCCAACCAAGGAAGATGTTATTGTTGAATATGACGTTGCAGGATTCATCACAGAAAGAAATGGTCTTTGGACACTGGACTATCAGTATCTGGCAGACACTGCATTTTACCTGCCTGAAAATGTAAAACTATTCTATGTAAACAACAGCATTGTTGATCTGGGTGATAGGGAGGGATTCCTATGCCATGGATGTCAGGCAATGCTAGAATACGAACTGGTACCAACAAAAATAACAAAACAAGTCCAGTGGGAAGACAAAAAATTTGACGTCACCATAATTACTCAAACAAAGATTTCCTCACTTGCACTAGATCAGGAAAACAAGAGAATCAGCTTTGATGTTACAGAACCAAACAAGTACGTCACACTGATAATTCCGCGCGCTTTATTGTGGAATCCATACGAAGTATTCTTGGATGAAAAGCTGATCCTAGAACAGGAACGCGTAGTAGGTGATGATGTCTGGCTTCATCTAAAACCAATGGACAAAGGAACAGTTGAAATCGTGGGAGTATCAGTCGTGCCAGAATTTCCATTGGGAATAATTCTGGTTCTTACTGCGGCAATGTCTGTAGTAATATACACGAAAAGAGCTAGTCTCCGCTAGAGCCGCAAGAGCAAAACCCGTATTCATCAATTCTTACATTACACAGGGGGCATTTTTCTCCATAGTCTACCTCCCACGGCTCTTTTCCAAACAACTTGTAGTGATCGTCAATCTCGATTGGTATTGGCCGCTTTTTTTCCAATGGGTGTTTTTGTCGTTCTAACTATATTAAAACTCAGTCAGAATTATTAAGATAAATTTCCAACTTGTGTCATGAAGTGTGATTGCGGATGCCACTGCATCAAGTGCAAGAGCCCAGACCTGGAATCATTTCAGGTTGGCAAAACTGAATCCGATGGATATTTTGATATGCATCATACCTGTCACAAATGCAACACGCACTTTGATCATCTAGATGGAACTATATTCGACAAGTGCGATACCTGCAAGTATTCTAGGTAAAAAGCGCGGCTTCTTTGTGGTAAAAGGTCTTGTTTTCTTCTGTGTTTTTTGAGAGTTCTTTGTGCAAGGCCATTTTTGTTAGCGCCTTTGATACGTCAAGTGGACTTGCAATCCAACCGTATTCTCGGAGCTGCTCAACTGTCTCAGAAACAGTTCGCGGATTTCCAAAGAATCCATCCCTTTCTAGGCCCTCAATCTTGCTTGGAAGCTCATCATACGTGACTGGTGTTGGCGCTGTAAACTCTGGCTCGTGAACCTCTGCGTCTCGAAGCATGTTCAGATAATCTAGATTTGCCTTGTATGTTGCAGCAATTTCTGGTATCTCTAGTGTTGATTCTGGTTCTGTTATGACTCGCGCGGAATTTTCCTGCAATCTGAATGCCAAGTCTGCTATGACTTGGGATGCAGTGTCATTATCGATGTAAAAGTCTCGCGACTCGATCTCTACTTCATTTGTGCCAAATCGCAGCCTGATCTTTGCCAATTATAGTAATTTGATGAGATTTTCATTTATCTTACTAGCTTAAAGTAGCTTAGAGAACGGATCAAAACTTTTACACATGAAACGGCAATCTTTTTGCCTCGTCCACACAAAAGTAGATTTTTGATCATTAGGCGTGGGCAAAAAAGCAGCAGCCGCAATTGTAGTAGTAATAGTAGGACTCGTAGTCTTTGGCTATACGCAATACGCATCAGCATCACAGATTAATGCAAAAATAACGCAAAGCAAGCTGCTTGAAAAGTCTGAAAAGGGCTCACTGTACAATTTGCAGCTAGAATTTGACAACCCATCATTATTGATTCTGAATGCAGGAAAAACTGAATTCACAATAATTGCAGATGATCAGACACTTGGAGGAGGAGAGCTGGATCCATTTACACTGCCGGCACTTGGCAAGGCAACTACCAGTGGTACATGGCTAAGGGACCAACAGAGCGATTCGGAAAACCCCGAAGTGAAAATCTCGGGTGTTACAAAGTATCAGTTGTTATTTGCATCAATAGATGTGCCGTTTACGTATTATCCAACATACGACCAGACTAGGGAATTTATACAAGACGCATAATTCGCAAGTAATGCTTACAGTATTTGGCTCAACTGCACTGGATACAATTAGAACTCCAACCAAAATTCTAAAAGATGTTCTTGGCGGGGCTGCAACATTTGCCGGAATCTCTGCAAGCTTTTTCGTAGATACTGGCCTAATAGCAGTGGTAGGGACTGACTTTCCAAAAAAATACCATTCAATACTGGCAAAATATCTTGACTTGTCAGGTCTTGCAATAGAAAAAGGGAAAACATTCCGGTATGACGGCAGCTATGATAGTACCCTTAGCACAAGGACTACAAACAAGACTGAGCTAAACGTTTTAGGGACATTTCAGCCTCAGGTGCCTGAAAAATACAGAAAATCAGAATTTGTCTATTTAGCAAATAATGATCCCGACCAAAACTCTGCAATAATTCAGGAATTTGACAATGTGAAATTTTCAATGTGCGATACAATAGAATTCTGGATTAACACAAAGCGAAAATCAGTAATCAAAATGATTGGCTCAGTTGATGCCGTAGTGATAAATGACGAGGAGGCAAAACTGCTCACAAAAGAGCACAATCTCATAAAATGCGCCAAAAAAATGATGGACTGGGGCTCTAAATACGTCATAATAAAAAAGGGAGAGCACGGCTCGCTTCTTTTCTTTGAGGATGTCATATTCCCGTCAGTTGCGTTTTCCTTGGAAGATATAGTGGATCCAACAGGTGCTGGTGATTCCTTTGCAGGTGCAATGATTGGATACCTGGCAAGCAAAAACAGCACTACACTAGCTGAAATCAAAAAGGCAGTAGTACATGGAAATGTGATGGGATCCTTTGCTGTTGAAAAATATGGCCTAGATGGATTGTTATCTACAAACAAGGCAAAGATCCAAAAAAGAATCAATCAATACCAATCCATGATTGATTTCTGAAAGGTTATCTAGAAGATTTTGGCAGGGGATTTCATGGACAGACTGGATGAAATATTTTCAATGCAGAAAGGCCTAGCCGGCATGATGAACCTGGATAGATATCCAAAAGATGTAGAGGGGAGAATCTCTGCGCTATCCACTGCAATAATGCATGAAGCAGTGGAACTGCAAAGAACTACAAACTGGAAATGGTGGAAAAAGCCGACGCCATTTAATGTACCTGACGCAAAAGAAGAACTAATTGACATTTGGCATTTTGTAGTACAAGCATCACTTGAGCTAAACCTAACCCCTGATGATATCATGGCAGAGTACAGAAGAAAAAACGAGATAAACCGAGACAGGCAAAAAAACGGCTACTGAACCAGCGGAATTATTTTTTGCATATCTGTTTGGCCAATTTTGTTGACTAGATGTATTTGATTTTGAAATTGTGTAATTTCCTTTTTTGATACGGACAAGACTGGATCAGGACTGACTGAATTTATTATTCGATTATTCTGGTCTATGCCAAATTGGTGCAGGCAGAACAGTGCGTGGCCTGTCTTGTGGCCTGAGACTTCCTTTCCACAAACAATTATGGTATGAAGGCTTGGATGTTCATTGACATATCTTATCAGGGAATCAATCCCCTTATTCTCCGATAACAGCCTTCCAGCAATTGCGATTTTTCCCATGACATCTGACGCTGAGATTTCCTTTAGCAACTCGATACTGGATAAAGTGCATATTGCAGCACTTGATTTTGCATTGCCTGGATAGGTTTCTTCAGGGATTGGAAGAATTGCCTTGCAGATCTCGCCTGCAATCTCGCCTAGATTCATGAGATATCATTGATTATTCTTGCAGTGGTTTGCAGCTGGGATTTTGTGACTAGTGGCTGGACTGGCAGTGAGAGAACCATTTTTGCAGCCCATTCTGTGTTTTGCAGCTTGGTTTTTTGGTTATAGTATGGTGTTTTGTGCACTGGGGTGCCATAGTATACGGTAGCACCGATATCTTTTGCGTTTAGCTCCTTTGAGATTTTGTCTCGAATTTTGCTAGCTATGGTGTATAGGTACCAGTTTACCTTTTCGTGCTTTCTTGGTACGGGTAAGGTAACATCAGACTTTGATAATAGTTCTGTGAGAATTTTTGCATTTTTTTCTCGTTTCTGCAAAAAGCTGGGAAGCTTTCTCATCTGGATTTTGGCAATTGCTGCATTAATTTCTGGCAATCTCAGATTTAGGCCCAAGATTCTAGTATCATATCCGTGAACCATTCCATGATTTCTAATCATTAGGAGTTTTTCGTAGAGTTTTTTATTTGATGTAACAATTGCTCCACCTTCTCCAGACGTCATGACTTTAGCTGCATAGGTACTAAAACATCCCAATTCAGCAAATGTTCCTGTCTGTTTTCCTCGGTATGTGGATCCCATGGACTGCGCAGCATCTTCTATTACATCGAGGTTGTGCTTTCTTGCAATTTCTAAAATCTCATCAATGTATGCTACATTACCATACAGGTGTACTGGCATTATGACCTTGGTCTTTTTTGTAATTTTTTTGCGCAGGTCTTGTGGATCCATGGTGTAGTTGTCTTTTTTGATATCAACAAAGACTGGCTTGGCACCTACTGATACTACAGAATTTGCAGTAGCTACAAAGGTAAATGACGGCAACAACACCTCATCACCCGGTTTGACATCAAGCGCGTATAGCGCTGCCTGTAATGCGGCTGTTCCGGAATTAATTGCAACTGCATATTTTGATTTAATAAAAGAGCGAACCTCACCTTCAAATTCCTGAACGTTTTTTCCGCCGTGATTTGCAGCAGAAGTCAGCGCGCCTGTGCGCAAGACTTTGTTTACTTCGGCAATCTCTTCTTTTCCAAGGAAAGGCGCATTGACTGGGACCTTCATGATTTTGTCTTCTCAATTTGCAGTAATAAACCTCGTCAAACCCTTTAGATAATTTTTATATCTATATCACAAACGCGGAACATTACATGAAAGTAAATCACCTGCAGGAAACCGAAAGAGGCTACAAGGTTTACCTGTACATTTTCTATGTGTGCGCGTTTATGATGGCATCAATTGCTCTGTATGGCGGTTGGGCAATGCTATCTGAATGGAACCAAAAGGGCACATATGTAATGGGTGAAGTTCTGGTAACAACTGAATTTCCGTTTCCGCACTTTGCAAAACTAATCACGTGGCTGTTCTTTGCTTGTATAATTGGGTGGTACTGTGTATCCAGAATTGGCTGGAAGAAAACAGTCCGACTATATTCCTGGAAAATGTCTTTGTTACAGCTAATGCTTTTGGGATTTGCAGTAATCTGTCTGTACGAAACATTATACAATTTCATGGTTCTAAACGCGCAGATCACTGCGGGAATAATAGATGGTAATGTTCCAGATATAGACAGGCTAACCATTGCGTATCCTGATCACACCAGACCATGGAATCTGATATTTGCAACAAAAATATTTCTTGTAGGATTTTTGATTTCGGCACACGCATTTTACCTTAGCACAAGGCCAAGGAAATCAGTTGATGAGCTAGACCCGTAACTTTATAGCAATATAATAAAAATTCATTCCATTGGATGTAACAAGTAAGGTTGATCTGGTGTTACGGCCACCTACAGAGGAAGTAGTAACACAGGAAGAGCTGACCAATCTATTTCAGACAAATTCCAAACCACGACACTACATAGGACTAGAAATTTCTGGGTTTTTGCACTTGGGCAGCCTTATCAGTACTGGATTCAAGATTAATGATTTCATAAAGGCAGGAGTTGACTGTAATGTCTTTTTGGCTGACTGGCACACGCTAATCAACGACAAGCTAGGAGGCAACTGGGATACCATATCAAAGGTCTCACATTACTATGAGAAAGCCTTCAAGCTAGTGTGTCCAGGCGTGAATATTATTCGCGGAAGTGAACTGTATGATTCCCATAAGGAATACTGGAAAAATTTTGTGTTATTTACAAAACACATGTCACTTGCCAGAACAATGCGAACCCTCACCATAATGGGAAGATCAGAAGGCGAGGAAAAAATTGATCTCTCCAAACTTTTGTATCCTCCAATGCAGGCAGTCGACATTCATACCATAGACGTTGATATTGCACATGCCGGAATGGACCAGCGAAAAATCCACATGCTGGTACGGGAAATATTTCCAAAGATGAAATGGAAGGTGCCTGTGGCAGTTCATCATGGTCTGTTGCCTGGATTAACAGAACCTGTTGCAACAGATGAGGAAGGAATGGGAAGCAAGATGTCAAAATCAAAGCCAATGTCTGGTGTTTTCATACATGATACCGATGATGAAATAAAATCAAAAATAAAGAAAGGCTGGTGTGAAGTGGGAAAGACAAACAACCCAATATTACAAATAGCAAAGCACATCATATTTCATGAATTCTCTGAAATCATTGTGGAAAGACCGGAGAAATTTGGAGGAAACGTCACCTATTCTAGCTATTCGGAATTAGAGTCTGAGTTTGGCTCAGGAAAACTACACCCATCTGATCTAAAGCAAACAGTGGCAAACAATCTTGTAAAGATAATAGCGCCCATTAGAGATGGCCTGGCACTAGACACTGATACGATAAACGCGATAAAAAGTTCCGTCTAGTTTGTCTGCAGGTTATACTTTGATGTGTAACCTCTGGGGTTTATCATCAGGTTTTTGAAATTATACGTAGAAGAATTTCCAATTATCACCGTGCTAATCATGCCTAGCTTGTCAGCATGTGATTCCATGTTTTCCAAGTCTGTTATGACTATGGTTTGAGATTCTCGGTATGCGCCTTTTATTATGGCAACAGGTGTGGTTGGCTTGCGATATTTTAGTAATAGTTTTCTTGTGTCCTGTAACTGGTGAATTCTTTTCTTGCTTGCTGGATTGTATATCACAATGACATAATCGCCTTGAGCTGCTGCCTCTACTCTTTTTGTTATTATCTCCCATGGCACCAATAAATCACTCATTGATACCACAGCAAAATCAGTCATTAGTGGCGAGCCAATTAGGGACGCGCAAGAATTCAATGCGGAAACACCTGGCACCACTTCGACTTCAAGACCAGTCTTTGGGTCCCATCCTGATTCAGCTAGTGTTTCATAGATGAGGCCTGCCATTCCGTAAATTCCAGGATCTCCACTGCTCACTAAAGATACGATTTTTCCGGACTGGGCCAAGTCTATACACTGCTTTGCTCTTTCAACTTCTTGCGTCATTGCATAGCGGTGGATTTCCTTTCCTTGTATGAGGTCTTCTACCAAACCGACATAGGTGTCATATCCAACTATGGTGTCACTTTCCAGTATGACTTCTTTAGCTCGAAACGTCATGTGGTCGTGTGCTCCTGGACCGACACCGACAATGTAGAGTTTTCCTGCCAAGTGATTTTGATTTTTTGATGAATAATTTAAAGATTCGAACAGGACAATCTAACCATTTAGAGCTTAGATTAGAACAACTGTAAAGCACAGATCAACGATCTACATAACAGAATTGTTTTGTAGATAAAAAACAATAATCATGTAATTGTATAGAACCTTCAAATTTAGACTATATCCAAATTCTGCTCAAATAAAAGAACTACACAATACTCTCAATGCATGTAGATGGGTTTACAATAAAATGATCGAAAAGATCCATGCTGAAGGTTATCAAACAAGAAACGATTTGAACTATTTCCTCACAGAATTAAAAGAAAGTGAGTCTTGGTTATGTCATTATTATTCTAAGATGTTACAAATGATATCAACACAAGCAAACAGTGCTCAAAAATCACTAATTCAGCTGGAAAAAAATGGCCACAAAGTAGGAGCTCTGAAATTTGCAAAGCATAATCAATACAACGCTTTCGTGTACAATCAATCTGGATATAAAATAGAAGATAAATCCCTGCATCTCTCTAAACTGGGAAAATTCAGACTAGTTCAACATAGATCCATCTCGGAAAATTGTACCATTAAACAGATTGCAATATCACGATCAAAAACAGGAAAATGGCATGCATTTGTAATGTGCAAAGTCGATCTTATGTTGCCGAAATCTGATAAATCAATAGGAATAGATCTGGGTATTACAAACTTTGCATATGATTCTGATGGTCTTGTTACATCAAATCCGCTCAATCTTGAAAGAATGTTAAAGCCACTTGCAAGAGCACATAGAAAGATAATGCGTAGACATGAAGGATCTAAGAACAGAAAAAAGGCAATACGATTCTATCAAATAATCCATGAGAGAATAAAAAATAGAAGAAAAGACTTCCTGCACAAGATATCTACACAATATTCTAGAAGGTATGGAACTATATTCATTGAAAGACTACAAAAACTAAACATGACAAAGAATCATAATCTGGCTAGAAATATTCTAGACTCGGGTTGGAGTATATTCGCACAGATGTTGGCTTACAAGGCCAAATTAATCGAAGTTCCAGCTCATTACACATCATTAGAATGTTCAGAGTGTGGTACTCTAGTGCCAAAAACTCTCTCGGTACGAATACACAGCTGTAATAATTGCGGTTTGGTTCTGGACAGGGATCATAACGCAGCAATCAATATTTTGAAAAGAGGATTAGAAACTAGTCATAAACTGACCATGACAGTACCGCAGGAACTGCGGGAATTAACGCCTGTGGAGATCTTGACGAGGTCAAGGAAACAGGAAGCCACAACTAGTAAGTGGTAGCTCACCCCTTGTTGGATTTTGGCGACTCTATAATTGGACAGTTCACTATGTGATCTTCACTTAGTGGCCTTGCTAATGTGACAAACATTGCTCCCTCTGACTTTTTGGATTCAATATCAGGCATGGTTTCTAATACTATAGCTGATTTTTCATCCTTCCATTCTATTATGGATACGCGGCAAATTGGGACATAGCTTTCATCAAGCTTGGAATTGAGTATGCTTGGCTGGAATCCTAGAGGCCCTGCACCCTTGATTCCGTTTTTGAACTGGTACATGTCTGATACCACACTAGATGAGGCCATTTTTCCAAGTTTTGCAGAATATGGCACCTTCATTATATCTGCTGGGCCTCTCGGTGTTGCATCTGGTATGATAAAATAGGTGGTCCTGCCGTCAGGCCCCCAAGCCCTGTGTGCAACAAAGGTAACCTTTTTGGAATTCTTATCTATCTGGGTTACCTGCGTTTTGTCTAGTGAATCAGTACTGTTTGAAGTGTAGATTTCCCCACCAGGCCACACAATTTGCGGCGCGTTAATTGTGACATTTGTCTTGATGAGTCTGATTCGAGAATCTTTTTCGGCCTTTAGCACTTCGTCTGCTGATTGTAAAACTTGGGCCTTTTGGCCTGCCTTCCAGGATATTGTAACTAGGGTTTTGAGTGGGGTGTACGAGTCTTTTTGCTGAGGAGTAGATGAGAATACTTCTCCCTGGAATCCATAGATGCCATCGCCCTTGATTCCGTTTGTAAATGCGTATATGGTATCCTGTGATGGTGCAGGTGCCCATCTAAGCTTTGGTGCAAACTTGACACTCCAGTTTTGCTTTTGCGTTATTTTATCAGCTAGGGTCTTGTTGCTTGCATCAGTTATGATATATGATACTGCACCACTTCCGAAAAATCCGTCATGCATTGGTATTGTAACTGGAATGTGTGGGTCAGGCTGGGTGATCCCTTTTTCCCTGATTTCAAATGTCTGTGATGTTATCTCAATTGGCTGGCCCCTTATCCATCCGTCAAGACTTGCAGTTGCAACAAACTTGTCCTTGCTTCTAAAAGCAAGTGCTGCTCCCGTAAAATCAAAGGTTCCTGCAGTTTTAGGCTCGATTTCAGTTATGCCGTATATTGTATTTCCGTCAACGCTCCATGTTGGCTGGCCCTTGGAGTCCTGTCTTGGTATTTCATGTAATACCAGAATTTCCACTGGCTGATTTGCAGTAAATGTCATGGTGCCAGTGTATAGACTATCCTTGTTTGGAGCTAGTATCAGCGCTAACTGGCCTGATTCCCCAATTCCTGGATTATTTGATGAAATGAAAGTTTTGGTAAACTGGATCTTGCTTTGCGGTTTTGCTGAAACAAATGGATCTGATAACAAAAACGAAACAGCAATAGCTGGTATTATTATGATTGCAAAAATGACAAGCTTGTTCACTGGTAGTTTTGATTCGGCAAAGATGTTTAAGCGTTTTTAGTTTTGCTCTGCTAGCTTGAACTCATCATGTAGGGCTTGTACTGCAGCCGCACAATCAGAGTCCTTAACCACAAACGCTAGATTCAACTCCGATGATCCTTGAGCAATCATCATTACGTTTGCCTTCTTTTTTGCAACAGAGCCAAACACACGTGACGCAACGCCGACTGTTCCACGCATTCCAGAACCAATCAGTGCTATTATGGAGACATCAGTAGTAACATCTATTTTTTTAATCATCTTGCCAAGCAGGTTCATCTCTAGGGTGTTGACTGCTCTGTCCAGATCATTTTTCTTGACCACAATTGAAATGCTGGACTCTGACGGGCTCTGAGATATCATCATAATATTTACGCCTGATTTTGCAAGTGTGGCAAATATTGTAGCTGCAGTTCCAGGGGCGCCTACCATGCTTCCGCCTCTCATATCGATTAGGCCGTTATGTCTAATCACGGATACGCACTTGACAGTCTTGTTTGTTTTCTCATCAGGATTTGCAGTAACTAGTGTACCGGAATTATTCACATTAAACGTGCTGCGAATGCGCATTGGAATTTTCTTTGATAATAAGGGCTCAAATGAGCGCGGATGAATCTGTTTTGCGCCAAATAATGCCATCTCCATTGCCTCAACGTATGATACCTCTGGGATGACTTTTGCATTTTTGACCATCTTTGGGTCTGCACTCATCAGCCCGTCTACATCACTCATGAGCCAAACCTCGTCTGCCTTGATGCATGACGCAATTATTGTAGCGGTGTAATCTGAGCCTCCGCGGCCAAATGTTGTGACATGGCCGTGCTGGTCAGCTCCTGCAAAACCGCCAATTACTGGAATGAATTTCTTTGATAGTAAGGGTTCCAAATTAGTAGAGACTCGGAGTCGTGTAGTATCCATTAATGGCTTTGATTGGCCAAAATTAGAATCAGTTACGATTCCAACTTCCTTACCAGTCAGTGCAACTGATTTTGATTTTAGATCAAGTAATGCATGTGATACTATTTCCACTGAGAGTCGCTCTCCAAATGAAATCAGATAGTCCAGTGATTGTGCAGTTACCTCACCTAACAAGACCATTCCGTGTATGAGGCCGCCAAGCTCTGATAGATCCTCATCAAGCTTTTCAAAAAGATGTTTTCGAATTACACCATTTGTTATGGTATCTTTTCCTATCTGCTTGTGCTGTTTTGTTATTTTACTTAAAAGAGAATCCACTTGGACCTTGTTTTCTTTTTTTATTGCTTCAGAGATTTCTAGTAATTCATCTGTGGTATCATTTATGGCAGAGCAAACCATCACTACCTGATTTTTCTTGCCGGTAGTCTGGATGAATTTTGCAACTGACTTGATGTGTTTTGGTGAGGCAAGCGATGTTCCGCCGAACTTTACTACTAGTCTCATTGGAGTCATGATTCATTCTGACCTTTTATGCTTTTAACTCTCGACTCGCGGTGCCAAGTAAAAGTGAATTCGTCCCATGCTTGCAATCTTGAATTCTATTCGAAGTGGCTTGGCAGATGAATACTCGCATATTATGGTGCCAGATGCTGCACCCACTGCCTTTACTATTGGATTTAGGTATTCGAGGCTGTACGTGCCTGTAGATTCTTCCTTGACTGATATTTCGGTAAGCTCATCCGGTTGTTTCTGTAATGATATTAGTGCCTCGCCAGAATCGCCCTTGCCTGAGAATTCCGCCTTGGATTCATCAGTTTTGATGGTAAGATAGTCAGATACCACCTGGACATCGCCTAATATTTTATCAAATAACGTGTTTGCAAGGCCTATTTTGGTATCATATGGAATCTTTGGTAGTGGTGTGTCAGTAGCTGAGCTCTCTATTAGTCGCATCTTGTACTGTTTGTTTTTTCCAATTATTACAAGTAGCATGCTTTCTGCTATACTAATCTGGATTGATTCTGTCTTGTCGGCTCTTTTGATTAGCTTTGAGAACTCGTCGATTCTAACTCCGAATTTAATTGCGCCATCGCACTCGAATTTTTCAAATGCAGAGTTTGGCCATGAAATATCAATTAGTGCAACATGGGATGGATCCATTCCGCGAAAACTAATTCCTTCTGCGGTTGCCTCAAATGTTGCTTCTTCAACTAGAGTAGAAATTGCAGAGAGTATAGTCTTCCATTCATCTGATCCGCCGGTTTTAGCTGAAAATACCATTAGCTAATTGAAATGACTAGGCTCTTCCAGTTAAACGTTATTCTAGGCGTAGTTGCGCCAAGTGTGCGAGCATTTTGAACAACGGTAAAATTGCGTTGTCGGCTCATCTGCAGATCTTGTTTGAAGCATCCACCAAACAGCTTCATCGTTTCCGCATTTTTCACAATCAATTGTTATGGTTGGTAAGGTTTCCTTTCCCTCGTTTTCATCAAATACAGTAAAAGACTTGTCCATCTCAGTTGATGATTTTTTTGTTTCTTGTTTTGCAGTTTCAGAATATCCGCATTTTGAGCATGAACCTTTTTTTAGCCGCAGATTGCACTTGGGGCAAAATTGCATCTAAACACCTTTTATTTTAGAGTGGATTAATTGTTTTAATTCTTGGGCAGACTCGATTGCAACTTTTGTTGCCTTTTCAATCTCCTTAATCGGGCTACCCTTGGAGGAATTTACGCGCATTCTGCATTCTGCAGTAAGTGGATGTCTTAGGATTACTCCTGCAAAGTCAACTTGGCTGTCCTTTAGGAGCTCATGCTGGATGATATAGAGCGTACCAATATCTGATCCACGAATGGCAATCTCGGCCTCTTTTGAAGAAGAGTTGACTACTTGGGCGTTCATTCTATCGGAAAACCACTTATTGTGGATATAAATCATCGTCAAGCATGGGAAGCGAAACTGCAATCTCCGAAGTCATACTGACTGCGGACAAGGAAGAATATTCAAAATCTGATGATATCGTGATTTCAGTCTCATTTAAGATTCAGGGAGGCCTGCGGGATTCCTTTAATGAGAAAAACTGGACTGAATCCTACAACAAATACGATAATCTGTTCAAGCTAAAATATGGAGTCAAGGTTTCATCTGGAGGATTTAGAAAAAAGGAACTCAAAGAAATTGACACTTATCGCAAGGCAGCATTTTTCTGGACAAGAAATCCAAAGCTAGTCAACCCACACCAGGAAAAGCGAGTCTGGGTGCAGGTTGCAAAAAACTTTGAACCATTCATTCGACTAACAGAAGAAGAGGTAGTATCAGAATTCTTGGACTTTGATGAAAAAATAACAATCAAGGCATCTGAGCTTGGATCTGGAAAACACAAGATTGCAGCCGAAGTCTGGGCTTCTTGGCAAAAGCACCACTTTACTGATTCAGGTGATGCCAAGAACAATGCAAAAGAAATTGAAGTTTCCATCAATTAGGGATATAAACAACAAAGAATTTCAAAAAATCATGGCAAAATACGACGGGCTCTTGGGCCAACCAGTACTGGAGGTAGAAGAGCCAGACGCAGAAGGCGGAGTAACACTGATCTTCAAGGATAATAGATTCCTGTTCGTCAAAGTAGTTGACGGAAAGCTAGACACAATATCCATTCCTGAATAAATCAGTTCTTTGCTTTTTGAATTTCTGCAGTATCTGTGTATTGACGAAATTTTGCAATCTTGTTGTTTTTGATAGTGTAGATATGAGCAAATGGCGCGTCAAACTTGTTTTTTGACTTGGAGACAATGTGGTATGTACCCAGTACTATGACCTTATCATCTACATCCATGAACTCATCAGTGCTTACATGAAATTCCGCAAAATTTGAAAACATTTTCGGGAAATATCCATCAAAGACTCCATTTTTGCCGACATGTGTGCCTCCATTTGGCATGTTTTTCATTACAGTCCATTCTATGGAATCATAACATAATTCCAGAAACTGTCTGTTTTGGTTTTTGAAAAGCGCATAGAATTTTTTTACAAGCTCAATATTTTCTTGCATTTTCATATCCTGCATAAGATCTGATTCAAAACCATTGCGATTCTATTGTCTTGATTTCAAGAATTTCTCATAAGACGAGACTGCTATTTCTTGTGACGTTGACTGGATAGAGCCAGGTCTTTCCTCCCGGACCTTTTCAATTGCTGCTTTAGCAGACATTTTTTGGTATTTTATCAAATAGCTAGCTAGTATTGTACCAGTCCTGCCAATTCCTGCAGCGCAGTGAACCATTACCGGTTCCCCGTTCTTGATTCTCTCTGCAATGTAATCTACGGTGGAATCAATTTTATCAATGTCTGGTGCAGTTAGGTCTTCTGTTGGCACGTGGAGATATTCAATTCCGTCAACCCATGATGCCGGCAGGCCATATTCCGTCATTGTAACAATGGATTTTACTCCCTGGGCTTTTACCCAGTTTATCTCTTCTAGGGTGGTTGGCATTCCGGAACCTGCAAGCTTTGTCTCAATTAGCCATGAAAAGTTTGTAGGCCTTTTAGTTATTTTTCCGTGAATTTTGCGCCAGAGATTTCCCGGTTTACTCATTTGTTGTTTTTGTAAATTATCGATATTTAGACACTAAGATCTGTTTATATTACAAAATGGCGTAACTATACGGTTTTGAACAAAGAAGCAATTCTGTATGAAAAGCTGCCAGGAGACAAGGTTCGGTGTACTGCCTGTGCCAGATACTGCGAAATCAAGGACGGCCAAATCGGCCTCTGCGGGATTCGCGGAAATGAAGGAGGCAAGCTGGACTTGTACGTGTATGGTAAGGTCATTACTGGTAACGTTGATCCTATAGAAAAAAAGCCAGTCATCCACTACATGCCTGGGACTAGAATCTTTTCAATAGCTACTACTGGCTGCAACTGGCTTTGCAGGTTTTGTCAGAATAATGATATTTCACAAAGAAGAAAGGTGGAAGGCCAAGACCTATCCCCAAAACAAGTCGTACAGATGGCACTGGACCACAACTCTCAGGGTATAGCGTACACATACAACCAACCATCGATATTCATGGAGTTTGCGCGCGACTGTGGAATAGAAGCCCACAAAAAAGGACTGTTCAATATTTTTGTCTCAAATGGATATGACACACCACAGTCTGTTAAAATGATGAATGAATTTTTGGACTGCATCACAGTTGATTTCAAAGGGAGTGCAGAACCAGAATTTACCAGAAAAATAATTGGCATACCTGACCCAAAACCAATCTTTGATACGTTACTGGAAATTCGCGACACCACAAAAATTCATGTCGAGATAACTGATCTTATTGTACCACAGGTAGGCGAGGATCTAGAGCATGCAAGAAAGCTTGCAAAATTCATCTATGATAATTTTGGGCCAGAGATGCCGATTCATTTCTTAAGATTCCATCCTGATTACAAAATGATGGAATTCCCAGTAACGCCTGTTAAGACACTTGAAAAACACTATGATGTTGCAAAAAAGGAGGGACTCGATTATGTGTATTTAGGAAATGTTCCAGGCCATCCATACGAGCACACGTACTGTCCTGGGTGTCACACCATAGCAATAGGAAGATACGGCTTTGATATCACATCATGGAACCTTGATGAATCAAACAAGTGCAAGACATGCGGCCACAAAATTCCCATAATAGGGCAGCTTGACAAAAACTACAAGAAAAACAGATTCCAGTTTGTAGTCTAAAACGCTATGGCTCGCACGGGTGAGCCTGTGGCATTTTGTAATTTTAGAGGTATTGCGACTAGGTTAAAGTGAATTGTACCAATCTTGGATAGATTGCACAGATTTTCCAAAATCAGCACATCTCCTTTGAGTAAGACATGATGAGCAGTATACTTGGTATCATTCCCAACATCAATGCTTGGAGAGTCAATACCAACTAGGTTTGTCTTTTTTGATACCAGATATTTTGCAGCAGACTCTGATAGTCCTGGGTTTTTCTCAAAGAAATCCTTCCTTGATGTGGTATTATTCCAGCCAGTGGCAAATATTATGGTAGAGTGATCCGGAATTTTCCCGTGCCTTTTCTCAAATGATGTAATATCGGACTTTGTGATGGCGTAATTTGGCCTAGCCCTTACCTTGATGAGAATTGCGTTTTGCAGGAATCGAGAAGGATCCAGCTCGTGAATTCTTTTGCCGGACTTTACAAAATGATACGGCGCATCAATATGTGTCCCGGTGTGAGTGCTCAAAAAAAGCATCTCGATATTGTAATCGTCCTTGTCTAGTGAGGCCCACTGGATAAAGTGCGGTGGAGGAGAATCCGGAAATGTCGGAATTTTTTCTGAAATGTTTAGCGTCAGATCGTGGACTTTCACAAAATTATCTATGTACCACTTTTATTTCTAAATGATCAAAGATGTTAAATAGATCTCACCCAGAGTACATTCTACATTGCCTATTGCATTCATTTTGTTGAACTCCGATCTGGGTTCTGACCAAGAAATCATTGGAAAAATCAAAGAGATGCTAGCGGTAGAAAAAGGACTCAACTTTGAGGTCCAAGGAGTATACGGCATCTATGATATTGTAGTCAAAATCGAGGCTGACAATGCAGATCTATTGCGAAGTATTATCACCAGCAAAATTCGCAAAATAGACAAGGTCCAGTCCACTCTTACCATGATGGTAATAGAAGAACAGGAAAAGCTATAGCTTCTTAATCGCGTTAGCTAGCCTTTGAATTTGCAAGTCTGAGTTGAAAAAGTGCGGTGACGCACGTATTATTTTTGTATCAGATATTTCACGCACGGCAAGAATGATGTTTTGTAGCTCTAGTCTTTCCACTATTTCTGATGCGGATTTGTTTCCTATGGAAAATGACACAATGCTTGTTCGCTTTGTGTGATCGTCTGGGCCATACAAAACAACTTCTGGAATTTTTGCAAGCTCTTCTCGCAACAAATTTGCAAGACTGATTATTTTCTCTCTGATGTTTGTTATGCCTAGTCCGGTCAAAAACGAAATGGAATTCTGCAAGCCGACAATTCCTGCAAAGTTTCTAAATCCTCCCTGGAACTTGTCTGGAATGTCCTTGTATGCTAGATTTGTACCATCATATAGCATTGCAGATTCACCTGCAAGATTTACCGGTTCAAGTAGTGCTGCCGAGTCTTTTTTGCATATGAAAACTCCTATTCCCATTGGGCCGCAAAGCCACTTGTAGCCATTAAACGCGACAAAGTCAGCACCCGTCTTGGTATAATCAAAGTCTGTACATCCTATAGTCTGGGCTGCATCCAAAAAGAACGGGATTCCTTTCTCGTTGAGAACCTTGCCTATCTCTGATGCTGGAAGTATAGCTCCAGTATTGTACAGGCCGTGGCTTAGTGCTACGAGTTTTGTGTTTCGGTCAAGCTTTTTTTCCATCTCTGATATTTCAAAAAATCCGTTGGTATCATGGGGAATGCTTCGAAGCTCAGATGTTTTCCCTAGTCTTAACCATGGATAGTAATTGGAGTGGTGCTCGTGTGTTGTGCCGCGAATCACAACATTGGAGTCTTTGGCTAGCTTGATTCCGTTTGCTACCAGGTTGATTCCTTCAGTCACACTTGATGTCAGGATTACTTCTTCTGGTTTGCACTTTACCAGCTTGGATATTGTTTGCCTTAATTCATTTGATTTTTCTGCCAATAGTGAGGCAAAATCCATAGAATCTGGGCCCAAGTCATTATACCGTAAGGTAAAATCAGTCATTGCCTTGATTGTAGCTAGCGGAATCAACGACGATGAGGCATTATTAAGATAAGCTCGCTCTGAGCTCACAAAAGAATGGGAAATGAGATCTTCGTCTAAATTCATTATTATATCACACAAAGGACTTGGATTTGTTGCATAAAAACCCAAGGAGCAGTTCTGCCATTGGAGAAAAAATACGCAAAACAATCTTTGAGCACAATCTTAATTCAATATCATTTGATGATAGTATCAGCAAGACCTATTTTTTTCACAAGGTATCATTTCTGATTGATGTTCCTGTGCTGTATCTTGACTTTGATTTGTTGTACAGCGGATATCTTGCCGCAAATATCTTGTCACAAAATGAAAACCTGGAATTGCACTCACCAAAAGAGAACTGGAAAGACATCATGGTACAAACCATGGACAAAATATCAAAAAAACAGCATATTGTCATTCTTGATTCGCTAAATGGATTTTTCTCCTTGCTAGTCGATCAAAAAGACTCTGGGAGAATCATAAATAGTATCATAATGTTACTAGTTAGCGCTGCGCAAAAGGCAGACTCTACAATTGTGATTGGAAGCACTGCAAAATTCAAAAAAGATGACGGATGGGTAATACCTGGAATTGGAAGACACGTAATACAAATTCAAAAAATGAATCTTCTTACCATGCGAAAACAAAACGACACCCTGCAATTAGTATCAGTAGATCCTGACAATTCTGTGAAATCTGTCATACCACTTGACGATCTTGATCTGGTGTGATCATTCCAAAATTGCGATCAAAAATTATAACAGTGTTAAAAAATCGCTAACGCCGTTATAATTCGAATTTTTTAGGGAAATTATATTAAGATCTAAAAGGTAAGAAATTTGATAAAAATGCCAGTAGCAATTTTACCAGACATTGGTGAACAGATGTGTATCGGATGCGCATTATGCGTTGAAATTTGCACAACACTGGGCCCAGATGTACTAAGAGTAAAACCAGTCGAAGGCTGGAAAAGAGGTAAGGCATTTGTCTTTTACCCAGAAAGATGCATCTCCGACGGAGCATGCATTGGAGTTTGCCCAACAAAAGCAATCTTCTGGATGAGACCAATGGACTTCACAGTAGGTCAACCAGTTCCTCTATACAAAAACTCAGTCTTCGTTAAGGGCTGGACTGAACTTATCGATTAAGTTTAGTCATCATAATTTCTTTTTACTAGTCACGTTTTAGTGGTAACTAGGTTGAAATCAGTCACGGAATCATGTGTTTTATCAAAACCAAGGGATGTGGTGTTTGATTTTCTATCAGATTTTGATAACATGCCGAAATGGGCCACGCAATTTGTAAAAAAAGTAATGGTATCTGATGGGAAGAAAAAAGCACTCACTCCATTTGGTGAAGTCTTTGTTCGAATTGAATCAGACAGGAATAGTGGTACCATTGACATCTATGCAGGACCTACTGAAGATGCAATGAATGCTGCATTTATGAGAGTGGTATCATTTTCGAGTAATTCCTGTGGCGTGACATTTACTTTTTTCAAGTATCCGCAAACTAGTGATGATATGTGGGATTTGTTCTGTGAATGGATAAAAATAGAAATAGGAAATGTAAAAAAATTATTTTCCTAAGCGATTGCCGGGAGTGAAGTCTTTGTCTTTATTTTGGATACTGCATCAAGAAGATCTTGCTGTGTTATCTTGATTTCCTTGACTGACTTTGTCTGGCCGCTAATGTGACGTCTCAGTGCAGATATTGCTGCTCTGTTACATACAGCTGAAATCTCTGCACCACTGTATCCGTCTGTGATTTCAACTAGCTTTGCCAAGTCGATGTTTGCGTCTAGCGGTTTTTTCTTGGTGTGGATTTCAAAGATGTGTCGTCTTCCCTTTGCGTCAGGCTTTGGAACCTCAATTACCCTATCAAATCGTCCAGGTCTGAGCAGTGCCTCATCTACAATATCGAGCCTGTTTGTTGCACCAATTATCAGAACATCGTTTAGCTCTTCTAGTCCATCAATTTCTGTCAGAATTTGAGAGACCACGTTTTCTGATACGTGCGATGAATCACTGCCACTTCTTCTTGGGACAAGTGAGTCAATTTCATCAAAGAAGATTATACATGGCGCAGCCTGTCTTGCCTTGCGGAATATTTCCCTGACTCCTTTTTCGGATTCTCCAACCCACTTTGATAATAGTTCGGGTCCCTTGACTGAGATAAAGTTGGATTCTGTCATCTTTGCTAGTGCCTTTGCGATCAGGGTTTTGCCTGTTCCTGGAGGACCATGTAGTAGGATTCCCTTTGGAGTTGAGACATCCACATACTGGAATGCTTCCTTGTGCTTTAGCGGCCATTCAATTGCCTCTTTTAGCTCTTCTTTGAGTGAGTCTAAACCACCGACATCCTCCCAGGTTACATTTGGTACCTGTACTAGGACTTCGCGCAATGCAGATGGTCTTACTTCCTTTAGTGCTTCTTTGAAGTCGTCCTCGCTGATTTTGATCTTTTGTAGAATTTCTGCAGAGATCTTTTCTTGCTGTATGTCAATTTCTGGTAGGACTCTACGGAGTGATCGCATTGCAGCTTCTTTTGCAAGTGATTCTAAATCAGCACCTACGAATCCATGTGTCACTTTGGCAAAATGATCTAGCTGTACTTTATCGTCAATTGGCATTCCTCGTGTATGAATCTGCAAGACCTCCATTCTTCCCTCTTCGTCTGGAATTCCTATCTCGATTTCTCGATCAAATCGTCCTGGCCTTCTCAGTGCAGGATCAATGGAATCAGGTCTGTTTGTTGCAGCAATCACTACGACCTTGCCCCTTGACTTCATTCCGTCCATTAGTGTGAGCAGCTGGGATACGATTCTTTTTTCTACCTCGCCAGTTACCTCGTCTCTCTTTGGAGCTATAGAGTCAATTTCGTCAATGAATATGATACTGGGTGTGTTTTCCTCTGCTTGCTTGAATATCTCTCGGAGTCGTTCCTCTGATTCACCATAGTATTTTCCCATAATTTCAGGGCCTGAAATTGCCGTAAAGTGGGCATTTGTCTCGCCTGCCACTGCCTTTGCAAGTAGGGTTTTTCCAGTGCCTGGAGGACCGTACAAAAGCACGCCTTTTGGCGCTTCCACGCCTAGCTTTTCGAATAATTCCGGGTGACGCATTGGCAATTCCACCATTTCCCGTATCTTTTGGACCTCTTTTTTGAGGCCTCCTAGCTCGTCATAGGTGATTCTTGGGACTGAATTATCCACTGCCTTTGTCATTGAACCTAACTTGAACACTGTCTTTGGGGTAACAATCACAGGCTTGGTTGGGGTAGTTGCTGTAACAATTAACTGAGTTTTTCCACCCAAAGACGTGTTCACTATAATGGTGTCCCCTGTCGTAAAGACGTGGCCTTCATACAACGCAGACATGTATTCTTGCAGTCCTTCTAGCGAGATTTTCTCAATAGGGGACAGTACAATTTGTTCTGCCTCTACTGCATTTACTAGCTTTAGTGTTGCCTTTTCTCCAATTCCTGCGCCAATGTTGTGCCTTGTCAGTCCGTCAATTCGTATTATTCCGGAACCATAGTCTTCAGCTGGGCCTGGCCAAACTTTGACATGGGATTTCTTGTTTGCAGATATCTCTATGATTTGTCCAGTTTGCCACTTGTTTTCCTTGACAATTTTAGGATCAATTACTGCAATTCCCTTGCCGACGTGGCGCTGTGCCGTTTCTTCAATTTTTAATATTATTTCACTCATCATATCACCATAAAAAAAGGAGGATTAGTTTACCTCCACGGTCTTGCCTTTTGGTTTGTCCTCGCCTTTCAGCTTGAACTGTACTTCCAGAATACCATTTGTGTAAGATGCTTTTGCAGAGTCTGGGTCTACCTTTCTTTTGATTGGGACCTTACCATGGTATTTTTTATCACCATGTTCTGCATCTACATTTACGACATTTCCATCAACTACAACCTTGATGTCGGATTTTTCAACTCCTGGAATTTCGGCTACTAGTTTCAGGACGTTTTCTTTTTCATCAACGATTGTGTCAATTAGTGGTTCTCTGGTGTCTGCTTGGAGCAAACCAGGTTGGACATTTCCGTATTCCTGTATCTGTGGCTTGCCGTCTGGACCAACGGTCATAGTATAACCGTAATAGAATGGCCCGTATGACTTGCCATCTCTTTTGACATTCTCAAAGATATCGTCAAAACCCCCAAAGGATCTTGACATTCTCTGAAAGATTCTGTCAAATTCTTCATCAAAGAACATTTGTCATAACACCTATCTGTATGTAATAGCTATGACATTATATAAGTATTTTGTAGTTTTGTCCGATCCATTACATAAGGCTCTTATATGTGACATCATATAATACCCCCATGAGGACAACAAACCTTTCAGTCCCTGAAGCCGTGCGCGATATAATCACCAAGAACAGGTCAATTTACGACTGTATGAAGATGGATGTCATTAACTATACTGCCCTGGCTGTAAAAATTCAGCCAGACGTTGAGAGGCAGCTCGGCAATCCTGTGAACCTCAATACTGTTGTGGTTGCAATAAAGCGATACGCCGATTCTTTTGCGGAAAAAGAGGACATCCATTCTGAATCTGTTTTGAAAAATGCAAGGCTTTCCCTTACTGATGGCATATTGGACATCAAGTTTTCCTCAAATGACATAGACAAAAAAGATGCTGCCATCATTATGAACAAGTTTGAGCAGTATGATTCCGATTACGAGTTTTTCAGACTGGCTGATTCTACATTTCGTGTACTGACTGAAGACCTAGTAGACATTAGAAGAATTTTCGAGTCATTCCCGAGCACAAAGAACTTTTTTAGCACGGGCCTTGCCAAAATCAAGATTAGAATTCCGCAGGAGCAAAACAGATCAGATGCTGTATCATATGTGGCTGAAATCCTGCACAACAATGGAATAGAGATGCAAAACGCGTTTTTCTCGCAGGACGACATAGTACTGGTGTTAAGGGAAGAAGATGCATCAAAAGCATATGAAGTTTTAAGAGCTGAGATTTCTAGATAATTAAATTCCTGATACTTCGGCTTTTGATATTTCCAAATAGACCTTGTCGCCAACTGATAATCCCAGTTCCTTGTATTCTCTCATGTCTAGCTTCATGCTAGTCATTCCTGTCGGCATTCCTAATCCTCCGCCGCCAAGCATTTTGTTTAGTGATTTCATCATGTCATCCATGTTTGTAAATCCCATCACACCAGGACCTCCACCGTATGGAGATTGGGGAAATCCTTGGCTTTCCTTAAAGTCCTTTGTTGGCTGTAGTGATACCAAAACATATGGCGCACCATCAGGGGATGCGTCAATTCGTACCACGACGTATTCTTTTTTCATGTGTTTTTGTGCGCGTTTTTGCGATATTTTACTTTAACTCTGAATTCATAATTTACAAAAAATGTATTGAATTTAGGTAATCAAACGTTATATCGACTGGTTTTGGAGTAATTAGGTGTCAAAGAAAAGGATTCTAGTCTTAGGTGGGGGATTTGCCGGAGTAGAATGCACAAGAAAGCTGGAATCTTATTTTAAGCGATATCCTGAGATTGAGATCACACTGGTATCAGAGGATAATTTCCTGCTTTTTACGCCAATGCTTCCGCAAGTGGCATCTGCCATGATTGAAACAAGACACATCATAATACCAATTAGGACGATATGCAAAAAGGCCACATTCTACGAAGGTAAAATCAAAAACATCGACCCATACGGGAAAAGAGTCACGCTTTATGGCACCAATGAAAAAAGGGGCACATCACTTGACTATGATTATCTGGTAGTGGCACTAGGGAGCCAGACTAACTTTTTCGGAAATCAAACAGTTGAGAACCATGCATATACCATGAAGACGCTAAACGATGCAGTAGTTTTACGAAACAGGGTAATTGATATGTTAGAGCAGGCGGAAAATGAAAACGATCCGATACTAAAGCAGTCGTTATTGACATTTGTTGTAGTTGGCGCAGGCTTTGCAGGAATAGAGACGGCAGGCGAGATTCACGACTTTTTGTATGATGCAAAAAAGCACTATCCGCACATTTCAGAAGAAGACATCAAGGTGATAATACTTGAGGCATTGCCAATTGTCTTGCCTGGATTTTCTGAAAGGCTTGCCAAATTTACTCGGGACAAGCTCATTCAGAGGGGAATTGATATTAGATTGAATACAATGGTTGTAAGCTTTGATGGCTCTGAGGTAATTGTCAAGGACGCAGTTGATCCTACCAGAACTGCAGTCAAGGAATCTACATTTGAGGCAATTGAAACTAAAACACTGATCTGGACTGCAGGGGTGACACCAGTTGATACCATCAAAAATTCCATGTTCAAGACAGACAAGGGAAAAGTTATAGTAAATGAAAACTTGGAGGTGCCGCAGTTTCCCGAAGTATACGTGATAGGTGACTGTAGCCTTACTATAGATCCTAGGACTAAAAGGCCGTACCCGCCGACTGCGCAAAACGCGGAAGGCGAGGCAAAAATTGCTGCACACAATCTTTATGCGGAAATTGCCGGCAAGCAGAAAAAGAAAATTGACTATGTCTCAAAGGGCCAGATGGCAATCATTGGAAAAAGAACTGCCATAGCATCAATTTCTGGCATGAACATTTACGGCATTGTAGCGTGGTGGATTTGGCGGGCTGTATACTTGAGAAAGATCCCCAAGCTCAACAAAAGACTCAGAATTTTGCTTGACTGGACTGCGGATTTGTTATTTGATAGGGACATTTCCAGGCTCAGGATACTGCGAAAGGACCAGCCAATTGACTACAAGGAACTAGACGAAGTAGATGATGTTTGGTAAAAAGGGAAATCCCACCTCTTATTCGTACAAAGACGACGCA
>CAYOBG010000003.1:0-33476 GCA_964402265.1 uncultured Candidatus Nitrosotenuis sp.
TGCAGCATAAAATACTCGTCCCAGTCTGGGCGCTCAAAGTTTGCACTCACGATCTCACCAAGACCTCTTTGATATTTAGATGGATCCATGGTTTCATTTAGAATTCACCCAGAGGCCTCATTTGACTACTCGAAACTATAAAATTCAAAGATCGCATTTTGTAGTGTAATTGTCAGAATACATCACTCATAAATTCATCAAACCGAATCTGGTGGAATCGCGAGAATACCAGATAGCGCTGGCAAACCAGGCAAAATCTGAGAACTGTCTGGTGGTATTACCTACTGGCCTTGGGAAAACTACCGTGGCACTACATGTGATTGCAGAATATCTGTCTCAGGGAAAGGGAGGCGTTTTGTTTTTGGCACCAACACGCGTACTGACAAACCAACATTATGAATTTCTAAAAAATAATCTAAACCTGGATGACATTGCATTACTGACCGGTGAGGATACCTTACCAAAGAGAAAGAAACTCTGGGGGAACTCTGTGATATGCGCAACACCTGAAATTACAAAAAATGATCTAGACAGGCAAATTGTATCAGAAGACCAGTTCTCTTTGGTAATATTTGATGAGGCGCATCGCACTGTTGGCGATTACGCATATTCTTTTATTGCAAATAGATTTGCAGGCAGAAACGTACGCATCGTAGGCATGACTGCCACCTTACCTAGTGAGAAGGAAAAGGCAACTGAAATCATCACCACACTACGAATAGCAAGTGTTGCCCAGAGAACAGAGGAAAGCCCAGATGTGACCCCATACATACAGAAAACAAACACAAACTGGGTCAAAGTCGAACTCCCTCAGGAAATGAAAGAAATCCAGTATTATCTGAGAAAGGCACTCGAAGTCAGACATAATGAATTGACTAGGTGTGGACTAAGACTGTCTGCAAACGTCTCACTATCTCAATTACTCCGTGCAAGAGATTTTGTCATACGACAAAACAGAAGGGCAGCAAAGCCATTATTCACTGCAATTCGGCTACACTATGCTCTGAATATTTTGGAATCCCACGGCGTGACATCTTTTTTGAGATTCTGTGATAGGACCAGAGAGAAAAAAGGTGCTGGAATAAAGGACCTCTTTGAAAATGATTCTAATTTTATTCGAGCGCTGGCATTTGCTCATGATGCCCAGAAAAAGGGAATAGAGCACAGCAAGATTACCAAGCTTGCAGAGATTGTAAAATCGCTTTCTGGGCGGGCAATTGTGTTTACCAGTTATAGGGATTCAGTTGAAATCATACATGACAAGCTAACAAATCTTGGAATATCTGCGGGCTTTCTAATAGGAAAGGCAGGTGAGACTGGCCTAAAACAAAAAGAACAGATAGAAACAGTGCAAAAATTCCGGGATGGTGGATACCAAGTATTGATTGCGACTCGAGTGGGTGAGGAAGGTCTTGATATCTCCGAAGTAAATGATGTCATATTTTTTGATAATGTGCCAAGCTCGATTAGGTTTGTTCAAAGAAAGGGACGAACTGGAAGAAAAGCAGCCGGAAATCTTACCGTATTGATTGCAAAGGGAACAATTGATGAGGCGTATTATTGGGTAGGCCAGCGAAAGATGAAGGCAGCCCAGTCCATGGGTGACAAGCTAACAAAAGACTTGGAAAAGCAATCTGATGTGCCGCAATCAGCACTTGATGCCTATTTCTGATTTTTAGGCAAATCGCTTGATTATATGATAGCCGAATTCTGTTTTTACCGGCTCTGATATCTGGCCAACTGATAATGCAAATGCTGCCGCTTCAAACTGTTTTACCATTTTGCCTCGGCCAAAATATCCAAGATCACCGCCCCTCTTGCCATTTCCAGTATCAAGTGAGAGTTCTTTTGCAAGCTCGGCAAATTTCTCACCCTTCTTTAGTCTTTCAAGAATGGCAAGTGCCTGTCCTTGTTTCTCAACCAGAATGTGTGAGCATTTTATCTTGTCTGCCATGGTGTGGTGTTGTTTGTTGGGTTTGAAATATCTTATGTCAAGCCCCAAGAAGTCTTGGTGTGGGGAACTAGTTTCAAGAATGGTGCCTCGTCTTCCTTCCAGGGATCATTTCTTACCCATTGGAATCTCTCAAAAAATTTGGAATAAATTTTCTTAAACTCTGAGCCATTCTCAATTATTTTGATATCTCCCTGTGCTAGTACGGCCTTGTGACCTCCTGGCTTGTAGATGTCAACTGATATTGCAGCACTTGGATTTTGTTTTACGTTTTTGTAGGTTCTTGTTTTATAGTCAGTTGCAATGTAAAATGAATCGTCTTCAAAAATAAAAGAGACTGGCTTTACATGTGGCATGTTTTTGTTTGCAGTGGCAAATCTTGCCTCTTCAATTGACTCTAGGAATTTTTTCTCTTTTGAGGTAAAATTCAACTAAAGATCCTCTCGCGTATTTGTGGAATCTTAGAATACACCAAATCTCGCACCTTTATCTGGTCTTCTTCTGAAGGCATTCCATTTCGTAGTGCGGCAATTGCCGTGCCTGCCATGCCTAGTGACATGCCCATTATCACACCAAAGACAAATTCCTTTACGTCCTGGACTTGCAGTTCTGCTTTATTTTGTTCAATTTCTTGTAGGTAAATTGGGATGGTTGCAAGTGCGCCATCAAGTGTCTGCATTATTAGTGCATCAATCTGCTCTTCTTCACTCATGTTTTGTGTTGATATTATAATGGTAATAAATTTGCAGAGAAATTCACAACAATGCTTTTAATGACGATATTTTAAATTTCAGACATTGTCATATTTTACGATACAGGCAGCCAACGAAGCATTGCCCAAAGTGATTGAAAAATACAAGGCATTACAAAAGCAAAAGGCCGAAGTGCAAAAGCTAGAAGCCCAACTTGGCTCACAGATGGGAATGTCGTTTAATCTGGGTGATTATGCTACCGTAAAAAAGCAGCTAAACTCGGCTGTGACAAAATTTTACTCACTAGTTGAGGATCTTGAAAATACTGGCGTTGTTCTCAAAAGCTTAGAGGAGGGGCTGCTTGACTTTCCATCAAAAAGATTTGATGAGGATGTCTGGCTGTGCTGGAAGGAAGGGGAAACTGAGATAAAGTTCTGGCACGAAAAAGACGTTGGCTTTATGGGACGAAAACCATTAAGCGTAAGCGACGAATCACTTGTATGAGCATATCGGTTTGGTTTAGGGTAATTCGAATAAAGTTTCTTTTAGCATCAGTTATTGCAGTATCGCTAGGCCTTGCAGTATCATACTGGCAGACAAAAAATCTTGATGTAATTCACGGTGTGATAACAATGGGCGGTGTCATTGCACTACACGCTAGCGTGGATTTGCTCAATGATTACTGGGACTATAAACGAGGAATTGATACCATAACAAAACGAACCAAGTTTAGTGGTGGCACGGGTGTTCTGCCTGAAGGACTTCTCAAACCGTCTACCGTATATCGTGCAGGCGTGATTTGCCTGATTTTAGGCTCAATTGCAGGCGCCTTTTTCATTTGGCATTATGGCTGGGTAATTGCAGTGATTCTAGGCTTTGCAATACTTTCAATCTATTTCTATTCCACAAAAATTGTTGATTCCGGTCTTGGCGAAGTTTTTGTTGGCATAAAGGGTACAATGATTGTACTTGGAACAATATTCATTCAGACCCAGCAGATAGAACCTGCCAATATCATAGCAGGAATTGTTGCAGGCACGTTATCGTCATTTGTTTTGTTTATCACGTCATTTCCTGATCATGATGCGGACAAGCAAAAGGGTCGAAAAACCCTAGTAATTGTTCTTGGCAAAGCCCGGGCATCTGGCATTTTTTGGGTATTTCCTGCCATATGTTATGGTGTAATAATGTCTGGAATCATCGCACAAATAATTCCAGTTTACTGCCTTGTTGTGTTTACCAGTGTTTTTCTTGCAATTAGGGCTGGTACTAAAATCAAAAAAACACTAGATGATTCTGAGCGCTTTGAATCCATAATGAAGTCAACCGTTCTTTTTTCAAGAATCACCGGAGCACTTTTTGTTCTCGGATTTTTAATCGCAATTTCAACGAACAGTTAAATCAAACACAACTCCCACACGATCAATGATTTCTGGATTTGCAACATCTGAAGGGACTGCTGCGTTTGCGCAAAAATCTGGAATTATTTCTGAGAATTACAAAAAATCTCAAAACCTGACATTATCCAATGTTGGAATTGGCACATATCTTGGAAACATGGATGAGCAGACAGATATTGCGGTAACTGAGGCAGTCAAAAAATCAATTCTATCTGGGATTAATGTAATTGATACTGCAATTAATTATCGAGCACAAAAGGCAGAGCGCTCTGTTGGAAAGGCACTATCTGAGCTCATCTCGCAGGGAAAAATTGAGCGCAACCAGGTATTTGTTAGCACAAAAAATGGCTATGTCACAAACGATGCAGATGTCAAGGAAGAATTTTGGGCATACATACAACGAGAATATGCAAATGCTGGCATTATTGGCGCAAATGACATCTCGTCTGGATATCACTGCATGACCATACCCTACCTAAATGACCAGCTAAACCGCAGTCTCAAGAATTTGGGCCTTGACTGCATTGATCTAATGTATTTGCATAATGCCGTTGAAGGCCAACCGGATATCACTCGCGAGCAATTTATGAAAAACCTAGAGTCTGTCTTTGAGTTTTATGAGCAAAAACGAAAGGAGGGAAAAATTCGATACTATGGCATGGCAACCTGGGAGTGCTTTAGGGTGCCAAAAGAAAACCCGCAATATCTATCATTGTCTGATGTGGTAAGTTTAGCAAATAAAGTGGGCGGAGAAAATCACGGATTTCGTTTCATCCAGTTGCCATACAACATGTATTATGACCAGGCCTTTATGCTAAAGAACCAACAAGTAAACGGCGCAGACGTATCAATACTAGAGGCAGCAATAGCACTTGGAATAGGGGTCTTTACTAGCGTCCCATTAATGCAGGGAAGACTACTTGCACAGGGAGTATTGCCTGACTTTGGAGGCCTTGCACCATCACAGCGATGTCTCCAGTTTATTCGCTCAACGCCAGGTGTTCTAGCACCGCTTGTTGGGCAAAAAAGCTCAGAGCATGTTACTGAAAACCTGCAAGTAATGAAATCATCCCCAATGAAAGACACCGAATTTGCAGATTTGGTAAAAAAACTAGTTTCCTGACTCGCCCTTTACCTTTCCACCAAGATCAATTACTGCACCAGAAATGTTTGGAATGTTTCGCTCTATGTTTAGGAGTGAGCCTTCGCGTTCAGTTACTGCGATTTTTATGAACTCTCCAGTTGATGGCCTGTCTTGGTCTGAATAAATTATGACTAGGTTTGCAATCTCGTTGTTCTCTAGATAGTGATCAGAATTCTGGTTTATCACCCAATAGAAAAACGCAGTTGTAGTGTCTGGCTTTTCAGAATCAACATACGGGTTTATCTTGATTAGGCCTTTTTCCTTTGCAGATGCCATTGCGTCCTTTATTGAAGAATATGACTCTCCAATTAGAGCACCAGAGTAAATGTTCTCACGGCTAATCTCATAGCTTCCATCCTTTACTATTTTGTATGAAACCTTGATAATTTCGGGCCGAATATCCACTAGTCCAGTAGTTGTTGCAGTAATCGGTGTGGATGTTATTTTGATCTTCCAGTCGTGCAGGTCAGCAGAACCTGTGATCTTACCAATCACTTGTAGGTTGTTTGCCGAGTCCTGCACTGCCTCTTCTACTGTTTGTTTCATTACCTCACTTGATGAAAAACCTGAGCTCATAATCAGCCAGGTGAGCGACATTGCAATTACTGCAAATGTAACTAGTGCAGTGTTATACCAAAACGCAAGACCTCTGTGGTTCAATGGCTATTTTGTGGATTGTATCGGTATGTTTTCTCGTATGTTTGAGCTGAACGGAATAGTTTGCTTGATTTTATATAAGAACCATCCAAGGCAAAATCAATGGAGGAACTCCCAAGATTTTCTAGCAGAGCGTTTTTAGCTCCGATGGCGGGGGTAAGTGATGTTGCATTACGCTTGTTATGCAAAGAAATGGGGGCAGGCCTAGTGGTAACGGAGCTTACCAGCATTCACGCCATAATTGCAAAAGAAAAGCAGCTCTTGGCGCAAAACCAAGCCATTAGTGAATTTATTGAATATTCTGAAAAGGAAAGACCTCTATCCGTTCAGCTTTTTGGCTCTGAGCTTGAGGCATTACAAAAGGCAGCAAAGATTGTAGAGCCGTTCTTTGATGTAATTGACTATAACATGGGGTGTCCCGCACCGCACATCACACAGCAAATGGCAGGCGGCGCATTACTCCAAAACATCAATCTCACGCAAAAAATCCTGCAAACCTTGGTAAGCTCAGTCAAAAAACCAGTCACACTAAAAATGCGGGCAGGCGTAGAAGACCAGCTTGTATTCAAGGAGATTGCCAAGGTTGCAGAAAATCAAGGAATTCAAATGATAACCCTGCACGCAAGAACCGTTCAGCAAGGATATTCTGGGCAATCAGACTGGTCACTAATCAAGGAACTAAAGCAAACAGTAGACATTCCAATTGTTGGGAACGGTGATGTCACCACACCAGAATTGGCAAAGAAAATGATTGATGAGACAAACTGTGATTATGTAATGATTGGAAGAGGTGCGATGGGAAATCCATTTTTATTTGAGCAGATAAATGACTATCTGAAATATGGAACATACAAAAAATATTCTCAAAAACACAAGGCCGAAATATTTTGCAAGTACTTGGGATATGCAGAATCTTACAAAATAAAATTCACAAACATTCGCCAGCAAGCAATGCGATTTACAAAGGGACTAGTCAATGGTGCAAAGATTCGCTCTGATATTATGGTTGCAAAAACTATTGGTGATCTAAGAACCATAATGATGAGGATTTCCTAGCTCTCTATATCTATAAATAGAAAAAAAGTGGCGACTTGATATGCCAGTAGATCCCGTATGTGGAATTGAAATGGATGAAAGCTTGGCAGTATCATACGACTATGATGACAAGAAATACTTTTTTTGCTGCAACGGGTGTAGGCGAATTTTCAAAAAAAAGCCAAAAAAGTGGGCAAAAAAATCCTAAATCGGAAACCTGCCGCACATTCTGCAAAACTTAGAGTCTGGCTCAATTGTATAATGGCAATCAGGGCATGAATTTTCTGTCTTTTCATTATTCACGTCATAATGCTTGCAAAAGATCTCGTAATAGTGAAGCGATTCCTTTGTTCTAATGATTACATTGTCTTTTGCCTTGATTTGCTGCAGTTTTTCTATAAACAACGAGTCTGGAATCATTCTGTCAAAAAACTCAGTCAGTCCTTGTGTGCCTGCCCCTTCCTGCATTGGGGATTTTTGGCGCCAGACTATTGTTTTAGGTATTTTATCTTCAAACGCCTTTCTTAGGATGAACTTGCCAAATTTTTTTCCATCATGCTCGCCTATCATGTGTTCAACTGGGAGATTTCTTGCAAATTCTATTACTGCCTTGTCGCAGAAAGGCGATTCTACCTTGACTCCTAGCGCCTGCCCTATTTTTTGTGATGGAAAGTGCATTATTTTTGCAATTCTTTTGAGATCTGACGCAAGCTCGTCTCCCTGCTTTTTTATTAGAAAATTATACCCTGCAAAGAGCTCATCTGCCCCGTCCCCTGTTATTATTTTATCAAACCCCTGACTCTTTATCTCAGATATTGCAAGATATGGGACAATATTGTTTCGAATTTCAATATCGTTAAAGTTTTTTAGAATTTTTATTGTCTCTTGTATGGCATCATCTATCTGTATGATATTGCACATCTTAATTGATAATGGCAAACCAAACGCCTGGGCTGCTGTTTGGCAGTATGTGAGATCGTTTGCAATGTAGTCTTTTGAAATGATTGCAATTCCATGTGGCTTTCGTTCTTGAAGAAAATATGCTAAAATTGTACTATCTAATCCTCCAGATAACGCAATGTGCTGAGCCACACATGACGTGGTGGCTTTTTTTAGCGTATCATGCATCTGGTTGAGAATTTCCTGCATTGTTTTTCTGTGTTCAAAAAATCAAATAAAGTTTTAATCAAAACAAACTTAGCTGGAGCTAGTTTTACATGAAAAAAATTTGATGTGTGATTTCATCGGATTCATTGTTAACTTTAAATATATTATGAAAGCAACTTTGCGTATTGCTACTCCCCGCAGAGATTGAATCAAAGACACTCATTCCAGCATTGCGTGCAATTCTGGCAAAAAAACTTGCAGTAGAGCACAAAATCCGAGAAGATGAAATCTCAAAAATGCTCGGTGTAACACAGGCAGCAATCAGTAATTACATTCGCGGAACTCGCGGTGATCCAAAGCTCATAGAAAAACTAGTCGCAGACAAGCAAGTATCTGAAATGGTAAATGATCTCAGTGACAGACTGTCATCGGACATGGCATACACACCATCAAGCCTTGCAAGATTCATCAGCCTTTGCAACTACATCAAGTCAAGTCTTTTGATTTGCGAGATTCATCACAACTTGGAGACAAACATAGATGAGGCAATCTGCAAGGAATGCGAAAACATGTTGCTAAAGGGCCCAGGATCTGTTTACTAATTTTTAATAATTGAGATTTCTATTGTTGATATCATTCGTTTGCCAAACTCGCTTTCAGAATCAAGCTTGATGTGCTCTATTTTGCAAGCATTGTGAAGCATCTTATCAACTATAATATTTGCAATGGCAACTGCGCTTGGAATGTTTAGCCCTTTTGCAAGTAATATGGTTTTTCCGTGTTTGTTGAATATGGTAAAGACATCAAGTGCTGCCGGCATTATTGGATCATTTCTTACATAGTATATGTATGGCGGGTGTTGTGCGATCTGTTTTGTTTCCTCCATACTAATCATTTAGTCTTTCCAAAAATGTTATTCTTTTAAGTTTTATCGACGAATCATCCATTAGTTAAAATAATCAATTGGAATGCTTTGGTAATCTCCGTTTGGCAATCTTCGTCTAATTACGATTGGAATTGCCCTGTCGTCGAGCTCTTTTAGTGCAATGTCTAGTGATGTTCTCGCAGTAGCTGGGATTGCTATGAATGGTGGTGCTCCCTGTGATAATTGCAAGGCGCGTGCGCCAAGAATTCTTGCCTTTTCAAATCTTGTCAGTGTTGGTGGTCCTATTGCTATTTTGCCCTTTCCTGCCAGCGGTATTTCAATTACTGTGTGAACTGGGTCCATGTCAATTACTTCGCGCTGCTCCATTTCCTTGATCTTTTTGTCAAGCTCAACGCGTTGGTCGTCTGTTAGCTCTTTTGTCTCGAAAATTTTCTTGTATGCATTTACTGCATCCTCCATAGTAGTGTCTTCGCTAACCTCTTCTCCGACTGGTTTTGCAAATTCTGGCTCCTCCTCAACTTCCTCTGGAGCTTCAACTTCTACTTCTTCAGGATCCGACAAGTGAAAAAACTTGCCTAATGCGGTTATATATTCCAATAAGGACTGATTCTACTGTGAGCGCCGGATCCGTGTCATCTTCTCAGCTAATTGTTGAAATCAAAGGAAAATCAAAGATGAGCTGCGAGCTCAAAAGGCATCTCTCACCAAAAACGGTTGGTTCTATTCTACGATCAATACCACTTGACGGAAATGCTCACCTTATGGGACAGAACATCATCTATTTTGAGACCGGTGTGAGCTCAGGCGTTGAGCGACAGAAAAAGGAATTCAAAAAAGGAGACATTGCATTTACGCCAGCCGGTGGAAGCATTTGCTTTTTTGCATCAGATGTTACCACCTCAAAGCCAATGACTCCTATTGGTAGATTGCTGACTAATGTTGATTCACTAAAAGATGTAAAACCTGGTGATGTAATTGCGCTTTATCAGTTAGCTGGCTGATATATCCAGTGGCCGCTAAAGCCTGCTCTTTTCACTGAGCCTTTTTTCAATAGATTAACTAGGCATGCGTTTGCTGCGGAGATTTTAACGCCAGTCTGTCTTGCTAATTCTTGAATGGTAAGATAGTTGTTTGATTTTATGAGTTTGAGTGCTTGATCTTCGCCAAGTATGACTGTGATCTCGGCTTTACGCTCTGATTTCTCACCCTTCTTGTCTTTCTTGTCTTTTTTAGAGCCCGACTCCTTTGACTTGTCGTTGTCTTGGGATTTCTCCATAGAAGCTGCTCCCTTCTTTTTTGCTCCGCCCATGCGTGTAGTGAAAAATCCTCCATTTATAAACGATAAAGACCTGTAAGAGGATCAAAAATTGTCTGTGTGAAAAAAACACACTAGCATTACTATACCATGCAAAGCCAGTCAGTTTAGACTTGGTTAGAAGGTATATTGATCGTGACACAAAGGAACGCTTTAAACGCCTTTCTAGATATGATGATGATCCAAAACATATCACAGAGAAGGGTCCTAACATTCCTGACTTTGAGGAGACTCTAACTGCAAAGAGAATCATCTATCTAAAAGATGCAGAGAGAAGACCTGAGACTATAACCGATCTTGTCAATGAGCGAATTGATGAGCTCTGTAATGCGGCAGAAGAAACAAGCCAATACATAAAACAAGTCAACACCCATCTAGACAAGCAAAAAATACGAGTAGATGAGCTCAAAAAACTGCAGAAAATCTTTGAGAGCCAGATGCGAAGCCTAGAAGGAAAATCAGAAAAATAAATTACATTCTTCCGTGTTTGCTTAGTGTGATTGCCATTTGTGATGAATCAAATGGTTTTAGGATATAGTCAATTGCGCCTCCCCTCATCGCATCCTGTACGATGTGGCTTTTTCCAGTAGATGATATCATTATGACCTTGGCGTTTGGGTTTAGCTTTCTAATTGCGCGTAATGCTTGAATGCCGTCTGCTTTTGGCATCAAAACATCCATTGTGACTAGAGTTGGATGATACTGCTTGTATTTGATTACGGCATCTACGCCATCAGTTGCCTCAATTATCTTATTTGAGAGCTGGTTTGCCTCAATTATGGTCCTAATTGCCCTCCTAGTAAACGGGGAATCATCCACAATCATAATTGACGGCTCGTAATCCTGGCTCATTGTATTATCTGGTGTCTCCTAATGCATACAGAACGTTTGTTTTGTTTAGAATTCCGACCATTTGGTCATTGCCATTTTTCACTCCAAGGCAGTCAATTTTTTTATCCAAGAGTAGTTTTGCTGCATCCTTCATGGGTGAGCTGGAATTTACCGTGATCAATCCTTCAGTCATTATGTCCCCTGCTATCTGAGATCCGACAAAACCTGTTTCTGACCATAATCCGTCGTTATCAGAATAATTGTTATCGTGAACTATGCTTAGCTTGTTAGTGGCAATGCTTATTCTGAAAATATCGCCAATCGTTATGATTCCAATTGGAGAGTCTTTTTCTGTCACTAGAACACGTGAAATATCGCACATGATCATTTTCTTGAGAATTTCATGTATCTTGGTCTCAACCGGTGTAGCAAAATAGCTAATTGTCATATAATCTGAGACTTTGGCGTCTTCAGAATATGTGGAGGTATAGTATCCTAGTAGATCGCTTTTTGTTATAATGCCTCTGATTTTTTCCCTAGACCCAACACAAAGTGAGCTAATCTTGTTTATCATCATCATCTGGGCAGCATCTTTGCAACTAAGTGAATCCACCACAAAGCAAATGTTATTCATTATCTCTGAGGCAAAAACCTCTTCCAGGTTTCGTCTACTTTTGTCAATGTACAAAAATCGTACAATGTCCTTATCGCTAATAACACCTACCGGCCTTGAATTATTCGTGACAAAGACCTTGCTAATTTTGTTTGTAACAATTTGATTGATTATTTCCTGGATTGACTGGTTTTCCTGAACCGTTATGATGTCGGTGTTTTTTATCTCAGATATCGTATCCTGATCGGAATGGATGTGTTCTGTATGCGACATTTGAGTATTTTTAGAAATTTCACAACTTTATCTCTCAGTTAGTTTGATTTGAACAAACATTAATCGCGGTATGGTCAAGTCCAACTATAAATAATATCGAGTGGACCAATATCCATGGGAATAGTATCAAAAGGAGCAAAATGCGATGTTGACGGATGCGACAATGACGGCGCCCGCTCTTTGAACTCATCTCGGGTAGAAAGTGCCGGACTAAGACTAAAGTCCTCTGGAAAAAAGGCGGTTTTGTGCAAAGAGCACTACAAGGAATGGAAAAAGGAAACCAAGGACGACCGTGAAGTAGAACGCGCCAGATTCGATAGATTCTAGTGCTTTCTTTTTATTTTGACTTGTTTTTTGTTGAGCCTATCTAGGTATGTCTTTTGTAAAATAGCATAATACTTGTCAAGATTCTTGTAAATGCGTTTTGGCTTTCTGGGCTTTTGTGTTGCCAGTACATATGCTGCCATTATAGGAAATGCAATGGTAGAATCAGTATAGACTGTCACTGTTCCAGTATGTGCATCTTGAACCTTGCCCCAGCTTTTCCCTTCTTGTAAAGTGGCACCGGACAGTCCGCCTGTATCGGGTCTTGCATCAGTTATCTGTATGATATAGTCCTGGCCTCCATCATCACTGCCTAGAATTTGATCAAGCATAGGTCCTGTTTGCTGTGCAGTGTTTTTTGGAACTCCTCCACCCAGCTCAATTATTGCTGATTTTTTGGAATTGTTCACTATTGCTGCCTGCTCTAGTATCTCTCGAACAAAGTCCAAATTGTACACCTTGTTCTGGAGTCGATGAACCCCGAGGTTCATTGCAAGTGATGAATCTTTCAGCGTGGAAATGTACACTGGGACATCGTACTTGTGTGCAGTAACTAGAAAGCTTTTCTCTGGTATCTTTGCGTGCTTTGCACTGATTTGGCCCATAATATTACAGAACTCTGCGGTAGTGAATGGTTTTCCAATCAGCTTGTCTTGAAACATTTCTTGTATTACTTTGTCTTCAGCAGCTAGTGTCTCGATGAATTTTATGTAAACGTCTCTGATTCGAACAATTTCTTTTTCGTATAGTATCATATCGTCTACTTCATGATGCCCTTGCTTGACTGGGAATCCGCGTGCAAAATGGTCCTCATGGTATACATTGGCGCCAGTTGAGATTATCCAGTCCACAAAGCCTTTCTCGATTAGCGTCTTGATTATGCCTCCAAACCCGACTGGAGTCATTGCGCCGGCTACTGTGAGGCAGATGACTGCATCTTCTTGGATCATCTTTGCCCAAAGCTTTGCAGCATCACCTAGCTGCCTTGCGTTATAACCAGTGCTTGAAAAAATCTCTACTAGGTCCTCAATTGAGGTCCTTGAGTTTATCTTGATGTGGGGAATGTCCTTTCCGTGAAAATGATGGTGGCCATGCTCCATAGTTTTTTGTTTTGATAATACTATAATAATTATTGTGGTTACAGATTTGCAAGATTGAAAATCATCGACATGACAAATCCTGAGAGAATCAATCGGGATCCAAACAAAATAATTGCATTAATTGACTCGGGGAATTTCTCAGATCAAGGGTATGTGATAAAAAAAATCACACTACGATTATTCATAGAAAAAACTGATGAAAAACTAGGGGATTACTCTCTGATAACATCCCTTGTGGAAACTGATAGGGGCGATGTGGAGATGATTTACGATGAGGGGTATCGCGGAAAAAACCCGCTAGAACGTGCATCTGATTTTATTTTGAATAATCTTGGGCTATCTAGCATAATACTGCGGTCTATTATTACCTTGGAATCAAAAAACTAATCCTGAACATGACGTGTACTTTTAGTTAGAATTCTTACCATACGAGATCCTTCCTAATCACGTACAAACGAACAAACAGGTTTCTAAATATTATCAGATGTAACTGCGATTAATGAAAACTGTTCCAATTTTCATTAATGGCGATGACTCAAACTGGCCCTAAACATATTGATTGCAGACGACGCTGTTCTCTTCCGTAACTTCATCAAGTCTGCAGTTAAGCTAGTCGACATTGAAGCAAATTTTATCGAAGTCATTGATGGAAAATCACTCTTTGCAGTTTATGAAAAACATGTTCCAGAGATTACAATTATTGATCACAGGCTTCCAAATGTTGACGTTCTAAGTTTTCTAAAAAAAATTCTTGACATACACCCAATCGCATCCATAATTGTTTTCGTTGATTCCACTGATCATGATTTTGTAAAAGACGCCAAATCAATCGGAATTGAAGAAGTGTTGTTTAAAACAGTCGGCCAGTTTGCTTTGGGAACTAGCATCAAAAAAATGCTCAGCAAAAAGGCAGCAAAAGTTCATGATTCAGAACACAAATCACATCAGAACCTAACTAATGCACTGACTTTGACCACCCTAGATAAATCAGCTAGCAACAGTCAGTACGTGAAGCTAACAAACGCAACATTACAATCACGAATTAAAAACATTGAAACATTAAAAAAATTGGGAGGAGACTTTGATGCAACGATAAAAAATCTTTATGACAAAAACGACACGCAACAGAATTCAAAACCTAATAAAAATAATCCATCATCAAAAACAACCCATGTGCCTCAAAACACTCCAAATTTTTTCATGCGGGAGCTATCAAACGAAGCACTTGTTGCCGTACTACGAGACAAGATAATCCAACTCAAAGAAACTAAAAACGAATTAGAGATTGTAAATAAAAAATTAAGCAACACTGTCTCAGAGCTACAAGAATCAAAGCTAAATCTGCTTGTACAAAAAGAAGAACTCGAAGAACGAGTCATGCTCCAAACAAAAAGCCTGCTAAAATCAGAAAAACTTGCTACTGTGGGGGAATTGTCTGCAAGAATTGCACATGATTTGAGAAATCCATTGAATGTAGTGAAAAACACTCTTGACATACTCAAACTTAGTCTTTTAGATAGATTGAGTGACAATGAAATGGAACAATGGAAGCGACTTGAAAGGGGGATGTATCGAATGTCCCACCAAATAGATGATGTCTTGGATTTCATCAAACAGCGTCCACTGCAAAAAACCAAAACCAAGGTTTCTGTGGTATTATCAGACGTACTTGAGCGAATATCTATTCCAAATAATATAGAAGCTCATCTGCCCCAAAATGATTCTGACATTCTATGTGATGCGGAAAAAATCGAAGTGGTCTTTCTGAATCTTATTCTAAACGCAGTTCAGGCAATCGATGGCAAGCCTGGCATAATTAAGATTGCAATACTTGACGATGAAATCGATGATGAATTCGTCTCAATAGAAATACAGGACACCGGTCCAGGCATTCCAAATAGTCTTGGCGAGAAGATATTTGATCCATTATTTACCACAAGACAAATCGGAACAGGCCTTGGCCTAACAAGCTGCAAGAGAATAATAGAAGCGCATGGAGGGTCAATTACTTTTAAGAGCAAAGTTAGCGTCGGGACTATATTTTTCATCAAATTACCAAAGAAGACTGAATGGAGCACTATCACAAAGGAACAGCCGAAAAAGCTTTTCTCAGAAACCCTACACAGCTAATTTTTCCATTTTGCAGCTCTACATCCTAATCTTATGTGTATGAAAAATATCTGATTCAAAACCCCTGTCATTCTAGAACTGTTTTGTTGATTATATTCTCAGGGTTATTCTAATTGCACAAGAATAAAAGACAGCTTTGTTCTATTTCATATTGGTATGACCACTGATCTTTACCGCTTACTCCCAGAAGAAATGGACAAGCTAGTCCTTGAGATGAAGCAGCCTCGGTATAGGGCAGACCAAATACTGCATGCGTTATACCACGAATCACCAAAAGACATGTCTGATTTGCGCCAACTGCCAGCAGATATGAGGGCTCAACTGATTGAAATGGGGTATACTGTTGGCTCTGCAAATGAGATGCACAGGGTTGTAAGCCAAGATGGTGATACTACAAAAATTCTTCTTTCCTTAAAAGATGGCACCCTAATTGAGACTGTATTAATACAATATCCGTCAGAGAATCTAAACGGCCATCCAAGATCCACAATATGTGTATCAACTCAGGTTGGGTGTGCAATGAAGTGCGTGTTTTGCGCCACTGGGCAGATGGGATTTGAGAGAAACATACGTGCAGAAGAAATTGTTGCACAGATAATTCATTTTGCGCAATTACTAAAACAGCGAAACCAACACGTCACAAATATTGTATTCATGGGAATGGGCGAGCCCCTTGCAAACTATGATGAGACGATTCGGGCCGTTCGATTGCTTACACACCCAAAAGCGTTTGGCCTAGGCCAGCGACACATTACAATATCTACAATTGGAATTATTTCAGGAATAGACCGTCTTGCAGAGGAAGACCTTCAGATAGGCCTGGCAATCTCACTTCATGCACCAAATGATACCTTGCGTAAATGGCTGGTGCCAACTGCAGGCCCTCACTCTGTAGAGGATATTATCGCTGCAGGAAGAAGATACTTTAGAAAAACCGGACGGCGCGTCACATTTGAGTATGCTCTAATTGATGGAATCAATGATTCTCCAGAAACTGCAGAGGAGCTAGCCTGGCTACTCCGAGGAAACGGCTCTCATGTGAATTTGATTCCGGTTAACCCGACTGCCGGTGACTTTGAACGTCCATCAAGGGGCGCTGTGCTGGAATTTGAAGACATTCTGTATGATAGCGGGGTGAACTGTACAGTACGCGTTGAAAAAGGCTCGGAGATTTCTGCTGCATGTGGTCAGCTACGAACTGATATAATGAAAAAAAGAAAATAATCTTCAACTGCCTTTGCGAGATCGCATCATAAGATTTGTTTTTTAACGTAACACTTAATTCAATAACTCGGGCTGTCTGAAATTGTGCGAGTATTACAGCTTCACTGCGATAGCATAGAGTACAACCCGACTAAAAAAGAGATAAAATCAGCAGAGGAAATCACACCAGAGCCAAAAAGACTTGAAGAGGTAGTAGTTTGTTTTGTTGCAATAGAAAATGGCGATGATTCCGAAATCGCGCAAAAGGCAATCTCTGAGATAAAAACCAGCATGGGAAAAGTTGGATGCAAAAAACTATTGCTATACCCATACGCGCATTTGAGCTCAAATTTAGCGTCACCAAGTACTGCATTATCACTACTAAAAGAAATGGAGTCATCTGCTGGTGATATTGAGGTATCGCATGCCCCATTTGGATGGACCAAATCATACAATGTCAAGGTAAAGGGACATCCACTTGCAGAGAGCTCCAAGGTTTTCACAAAGGATATTGCACCACATGATCACGGCCACTCTCATGATGATGAAGGCCAGGCATCAGAGGCGCTAAAATCAGAATCAAAAATCAAATCGTTTTGGTATATTATGACGCCGGAAGGCACAATGACTGAAGTTGACAAGTTCAATTTTGCAAAACACGAAAAACTCGAGGTCCTAGCAAAATACGAGGCTGCAAAAAAACGCGCAGTAGATGAGCCTCCACCACATGTGAAGCTGATGAAAAAGATGGCAATAGCAGACTATGAGCCGGCATCAGATTCTGGCAACATGCGATTTTATCCAAACGGACGACTAATCAAATCATTACTGGAAAGATTTGTCACAGATCAGGTCAAAGAATATGGCGGACTGGAAGTTGAGACTCCAATCATGTATGATTCGCATCATCCAAGTATGGAGAGTTACTTTAATCGATTCCCAGCGCGACAGTACAATATCAACACAGAGGGAAAACAACTATTTTTGAGATTTGCAGCATGCTTTGGACAATTCCTGATGGCAAATGATTTTCAAATCTCCTACAAGAACATGCCAATGAAACTGTACGAGCTGACCAGATACAGCTTTAGACGAGAACAGTCGGGTGAGCTAGTGGGACTTCGAAGACTGCGTGCGTTTACAATGCCTGACTGCCATGCATTTTGCACAGACATTCCGCAGGCAATAGAGGAATTTAGAAAACGATTTGATCTATCCAGAAACGTCCTAAAAGAAGTTGGAATTGATGGAACCGATTATGAAATGGCGATTCGATTCACCGAGGACTTCTATAATGAAAACAAATCACACATTGAAGAACTAGTCAAAAAGATGGGCAAACCCGTCCTAGTGGAGATGTGGAAGGAGCGTTTCTTTTATTTTGTTCTAAAATGGGAATTCAACTATGTAGATACCATGGGAAAAGCTTCTGCATTATCCACTGATCAAATCGATGTTGAAAACGGCGCACGATACGGAATAAAGTATTTTGATGAAAGTAATGTTCCACATAATCCAATCATACTGCACAACTCGCCAAGTGGCGCAATAGAGCGTGTAATCTATGCATTGCTGGAAAAGGCAGCATTGGACCAAAAAGAGGGAAGAAAGGCTCACTTTCCATTGTGGCTTGCACCAACCCAGGTCAGAATCATACCACTAAAAGAGGAATTTTACAAGTATTGTGAGGAACTAGCAGACAAGCTCAGCCAGAACGACATCCGAGTAGACATTGATGACAGAAACGAAAGCGTTGGAAAAAGAATCCGTGAATCTGAGACAGAATGGATTCAGTACAGTCTGGTAATAGGGGAAAAAGAAGTAGGCAAGCCAAACCTCTCAGTCCGGGACAGAAAGACAGGCGATGTAAAGGAAATCTCGCTAGATGACTTTGTTGATGTGATAAAAGATCAGACAAAGGACAAGCCTTTTACCAAACTGAACCTGCCTCGACACTTATCCAAGCGACCGCAGATAATGGTCTGATTGTTTGATTTGGACAAATTAAACTAGAATAGGGCCTGGTGCGAACTTCATAACGGGCAATGAACATTCTAGTCGCAGAAGACAGTGTTGCGTATGCTGTACTGTATCAGGAAATCTTTCAATCAAAGGGCCATTCAGTCAAACTAACCCTTGATGGTGAGGAATGCCTCTCAGAATATGCAAAAAACCAGTCATATGATATGGTGATTTTAGACTATAACATGCCAAAAAAGAACGGATTTGATACCGCAAAGGAAATTCTGACAAAAAACCCAAACCAAAAAATCCTCTTTATCAGCGGCTTTGGGGATGAGGTTGAATCAAAAATCGAAGAATCTGGCTGGGGCAAAAACATACAGATGGTAGAAAAGCCATTTAGTACAATCAGTCTTTTAAACAAAGTAGAGCGTGACTACAAAGATGCGATCATGCAAAAAATATTGTTACAGTAATTCCTATTCATTTATTTTCCAGTGATTTTTCAGATTTGTATGAGCTACTTGGATTTGTACTTGACAAAAGATCCTCTAATAATTAGTCCCGGAGAGGAAAAAAATCCAATTGCCACAGTATTTGGCATACCGTTTGACTCGACACATTCCTACAAGCCAGGATGCAGGTTTGGCCCAGACGCAATAAGAAAGGCCTTTAACAACATTGAGATTTTCCACCCTGATTTGGGAGTTGACCTAGAGACTGCATCAATTGAGGATTTGGGAAATACTGAGCACACTGTAAACGTTGAGGACATGCTCGATATGGTAGGCAAGCTAACTGCTGAGCTTACCAAAAAAGACCGATTGCTAGTAATTCTTGGCGGAGAGCATTCCCTCACATACGGCACATACATGAATGTTCCAAAGGACACAGGCTATATCGTATTTGATGCACATTATGACTTGCGAGACGGATATGCGGGGGAGGAATTCAGCCATGCGTCATACCTAAGACGAGTAGTTGAGAAAAAAGGAGCTGACAAAATAGTTCATGTTGGTGCCAGGTCATTTGTCAAAGAGGAGCTGGCATTTCTCAAAGAAAATAAAATCAAGACCATTACTGACAGGGACATTCGTGATGGTAAGGGGCCAAAAATGGTAAATGACGTACTATCAACATTTGATAAAACCTATGTCAGCGTTGATTTGGATGTGCTGGACCCAGCATATGCACCAGGTGTTGGCAACCCAGAGGCCGTGGGAATTACATCCAGGGAGCTATTTGATATGATATACGCTACAAAAGAGCACAAGATCTCTGTTTTAGATGTAGTAGAGCTAAACCCGACATACGATAACGGAGCAACTGCATCACTTGCAGCAAAGCTTCTTTCCACAATGGTTGCAATGAGTGTCGACAAAAAATAATTTTATAAAATATCTAATTACCATTTTTGGAAACATGCACTAATAAAAAGAGTGTAACACCATAAAATGAAGTGTTATTAAGGAGTCACGAGAAAATCGATAATAGGTGGAGTAGGTGTTGCGCAATAATTCACATGAAGATGAGGTAATTGCAGCCCTGATGGAATTTGATATAGATGAAACCGATGCGTTACTGTACCTGTCATTATTGAAAATGGGTTCAACTACCGTGAATTCATTGTCATCAAAGCTTGATCTTGATAAGGCCAAGGTTTATCGCGCATTACACCGACTGCAAAATCTTGGCCTGGTAACTACAACGTTCTCAAATCCCACCATCTGTCAAGCGATAGATCCAGACGATACACTGTCCACAATAATTTACAAAAAAAATGAGCAAATTGCAAGAATGCATAAAATGCTTAAGAAAATATCAAATGTTGCGGACAAGTACAAAAACTCTTCAACTGAGCGCCCAACACAGTCTACATTTTATATCATACAAGGGCGCTCAAGCATTTACGCAAGAATCGGGAAAATGATTCAGGATTCTACTAGTGATATTTACATTGTTACTCCCCTATCGGATGTTATGAGAATGAACTATACTGCAATTCCTGAAAAAATTAACCTGTATCAAAACAATTCACGACATGTGTATCTTGTGACTGAAAATGACGATGACATGAAAAACGCGGAATATGACATCGGGGTATCAAAAACAACAAAAATCCAGCTCCCTTCTAGAGGAAGAATCATAGTGTCTGAAAATCTGTTAATCATGTCCGGAAATGTTAACGATACAATGAACATGACTGATGAATCGGATTCCGCAGTTTATACCAATTCTAGGGGAATAATTGATAATATCTTTAGATATTGTCAATACTTGCAAAATTACCCTGTACGAGCCCTCCAGCAAGGCTACCAATAAAAAAATTAGGATTTAGATTGTATTATTCTGTTTTTTATCAAAAATTCCAAGCTTGATACGAACTCTTTATCGGAAATCTTGCCTGAATTCCACCATTTTGCAGGATTCTTAATCCATGATGGAATTGTTGATTTGCCATCTTTCTGAGTGTTCAGATCTTCTTTTATGATTCCGTCTTTGATCATCTTTTTTACTCCGAGCATAAAGTGCGTATCTGATAATTCTCCCTTACTCCACAATCCTGCAAAGTTTTTTATCCATCCAGGAATTGGTTTTGCAACTGTAATTGGATTTTTGATTTCCTTATCTGCTGGGTTGATTATTCCACCAAAGCCTCCGTCAGATTTTCCCTGAGTTCCAGTTGACTTTCCTTGAGACGGGCTTTTTCCATGTCCTCCACCGCCTCCGCTACCACTACTCCCGGTACTGCCAGAGGATCCTGATGATCCAGATGATGATGAGCTTGATGTTACTGATCCTATGCCAAAATTGGAATTAAAAAACGCAGTTGCAGTCGCTGTAAAAATACCAGTTGGATTTTCAGTTATCGTGGTGGTAAGCTGTTCGTTGGCATCAGCGAAATCTCCGTCTCCATTTGAATCATGAAATATCTTTATGTTTGAAAGACTTGCACCAGAGGGAAGGTCTTCTGATGCAAACGTAAATGAAATGTCGCATCCTCCAGAACAGGTCGCTCCATCACTTGGTGTAATGTCTGTTACGTCTCCAATAAACTGGATTGTTCCACTAGATGCCGCAGTGCTTGTTGGCTCTACTTTTTGTACCGTAATCGTTCCTGAAATTCCTGCGGGTAAGGTGACCTCAGACATTATTCCAGACGGTAGTGTGTTTATTGCAGTGCTTCCGTCGCTTACTGCTTGACTGACAGTAAACACACCAAAACTTCCTCTAAGCACGGGAGATGTGCCAGAAGATTGTGAACTTGAACTATCGGTATTTTTTATAGGTGTGGTTCCACTCGGTTGAGCGGTAGTGATATCAATTAACGGCACACCATTATTTGCATTGTTTATAGTAATTCGAAAAGTCAATGAATTAATCCATTGGCCTGTATATTCATCACCTAGATTTTCTGTAAACGTGAAGAGATTGTTAACTGCATCTTTTGATTGAGTTGTTGTTCCTCCAGGGATGTTTGTTGGTTCAGAAAATCTAATTGATATGGTATCTCCATTAGAATATGCTGAATTGCTGTTATCTGGGTCATCGGCTGTGATATCTGTAATGAATGGGCCTGCCTTGTTACCAAAATCTCCAACAAGTACTGGAGATTGAGCTACTGAAGCTTCTGATGTTGCAGCTGAATTCTTTAGATTTCCACCTGATTTTATTATAATAGTAAATGATCCAACTGACGGACCACCATTGTTTGTTGTATCTGAAATTGTAATTACAAGGGTTGATGGATTTCGATATGCGCCAACATAATTATCTCCAAGGCTTTGTGAAAATGTAAAAAGTGAATCAAGTTGGGACTTTGTAGCAGCTGATGGCATGTTTGTCGGGCCTGAAAATCTAACTGTTATGGTATCGCCATTTGAATATCCAGAATTATTGCTAGAATCTGCAGCAACAATTGATATTATTGTTGGAGGATCTGGTTTTATGTTGACGGTTCCTACCAAATCCATCCCAAAAACATATTGTGTAGATGTAATGGAAAAAACAAATATCAATACAACAAAACGAATAATGTGAGGGTTATTCACGCACAATTCATCTCTTGTTTTAACTATCAAGACATTGCACTGTGAATGTTATTGTCTGTGTTATTGCTCCACTAAATGGAAGGTTTTGAATGTCTGAGGCTTCTAGCTGCCAATATGTTTGATTTGTTGCCCCTGCCCTGATTGTTCCAAATGATGCAGCGGTTCCAGTTAATGCAGTCTTTGAAGCATATGCTGTACTTGCTCCCGAAGCTCCGTTGACATCTACTGCCCATTTTGTTTTGGCTTTGTCCAAGTGCGTTACTGTATTGGCATCTTTCCAGTCTTGCCCACTAACTTGCAATATTGTTCTTATGTCGCCTTGATTTCTTACTTCTAGTACTTGCTCAGACGATGGTGAAGAGTCACGTTGTACCGTTCCAAAGTTAATTGAAGCCCCATTGGGAAAATCTAATCCACACGTTGCATCTGCGCCTTTTACAGTGAATACCATTAGCAAGAAAAACACGGCAAATACTGCCACAAATCGGTTAATCAATTAAAGCCACCAAAATAAAAAAAGAAAAAACTTGATCTCAAGTCTGAGTACAAGTTACTGTGAATGTTATTGTCTGTGTTATTGCTCCAGTAAATGGAAGGTTTTGCATGTCTGAAGCTTGCAGCTCCCAATATGTAGAATTGGTTACATCAGCTCTGATTGTGCCATAGGTTGCAGCGGTTCCAGTTAATGCAGTCTTTGAAGCATATGCTGTACTTGCTCCCGAAGCTCCGTTGACATCTACTGCCCATTTTGTTTTGGCTTTGTCCAAGTGCGTTACTGTATTGGCATCTTTCCAGTCTGCTCCTTGAACCTGTAGACTAGATCTAACTGTGCCTGTGTTTGTGATCTGTTTTGTAATCTCTGCAGAATTTGCATTACGTGCGATGGTTCCAAAATTTATGGAAGCGCCGCCTGTAAAGCTTATTCCACACGTTGCATCTATAGTGGCCTGTCCAGTTACGTCATCAGCTCTTGCGGATTGCAGTACTACTGGCAATATGAGAAGTGAACTTAGCAGTGTAGTCAGTACTAATTTGTTCATGCATTTTTTAATTTAGTAAATCTATGTAAACTCAATTTATTTCAAAATGAAAAAACTATGTTTTTAAAAATTGAAGAAAAATATTTTGAGAAATTTTTAGAAACGGATAATAATATCAACTGTTTTTATTTCTCGATGTTGAGATATTTTCTCCTTGGTTTTTTTGTATTAATCCTAATTCCATTTACAAATTCTTATGCATTACAACAAACTGCAAACTTAATGGAATACAAACTTGACCCTGGCAATACACAAACAATTCATTGGGGTTTTGTCTCAGATATTGATGAACCAAGTATTTTGGAATTAAGTGCAGAAGGTGTAGGCTCTGAATTATTAGAGTTTCCAAAAACTGTTGAGCTTGGCGCACACCGGCTTTTGTATGTTAATTTCACTGTGAATGTACCCGATGATTATCAAACTGATATTGAATTAACTCCATCATTATTTGCATTACAGAAAGGACAAGATGAAGGACAAACTCAAATAAATATTAGAATGCAAAAAGTAATTTCTATTAAAATTGGGAACCCTCCAGAAAAATCACCCCCAGTTGAATCAACGCCCGACTCTGAACCATCTTCAGATTCAGTTTCATCTATACCTGAGTCTGCTTCGGTGACATCAGAATCTCCCGGAGGGCTAGTGGTTCAAGATGATCAAACAAACCTTGCTGCGGATCCAGAACCTGTCGATGACATACAAGTTCAACAGATTTCAACAAATTCAGAAAAAAAGTCTGGATGCTTGATTGCAACTGCGTCATTTGACTCTGAATTGGCCCCTCAGGTGCAACTGCTTCGAGAAATACGCGATAATGTGCTATTTGACACCAAGTCAGGCACGTCTTTTATGGCTGGATTTAACGAATTTTACTATTCCTTTAGCCCAACTGTCTCAGATTGGGAAAGACAAAGCCCAGAATTCAAGGAATTAGTAAAAACTGCAATAACTCCAATGCTATCGACATTATCCATACTGAATTACGTCAATGTTGATTCAGAATCTGAAATGTTAGGTTACGGAATTGGTATAATTCTGCTAAACGCTGGAATGTATCTTGTTTTGCCAGCCCTAGTGATAGTTAAAGTAAGAAAATACCTCAAAGCAGACTAGATGGAATCGTTTTCTGATCTTGAATAGTTTGTTTTTGGCAGAATTATGGTAAATGTTGTGGGATTTGCACTTACACTTATTGTACCATTATGCACATCAACTATGTGTTTGCAGCTTACTAGGCCAAGACCGGTCCCAAATGATTTTGTTGTAAACAATGGAACAAACATCTTTTCCAAGATTTCATGTGGAATCTCCGGACCCGAATCTTCTATTTCGATTTTGATATTTTCTTTTTGTTCAATTATTCTGATCTTGATTTTGCTATCATTGTTTTGTGTTGCCTGAATTGAGTTTGTAATTAAATTTGCAAACATTGTCTCTATCTTTGTCTGATCACACAATATGGCAGTATCTCCACTTGCATTAACTGTAACTCTTTGGGACACATTAAGATCGTTTATCGCATTAAAAATAATTTTGGACACATTATGCGTTTCAAGATTCATTGGATTGTTTTTTACAAAATCAAGAATGTCTTGGGTCTGTCTTGTCATTTTTTTGACAGTTCTTTTTAGGGTCTCCAAGTCACGTTGTATTGCATCATATTGCCCATTTTCATATTTTATAGTGATTAACTCTAGACAGTTATTTAGGACCGAAATAGGCGTCGCAATGTCATGAATTACGCACAAAGTCATCTCGCCAATAACTGCAAATCTTTCTTGTTGGGTATTGGCTGGAATTTTTTCTGATTGATTTAACATTATTTCTCACATGTTATGGTGGATTGTCGCTTTCCGTCATACAGATTAGTTAATGCATCAAGGTCGCACTCTGAAATGTATGGATACATTGTAGATATGAGTGGGTACATTAGATCTTCAGGAGCTGATGAGTGTCCTAGTCCTAGCGCATGTCCAAACTCATGTCTGATGATAGTTGTAATTTCATGTGGCGTTAGATCATCAAACCCATATATCGTAATTGTTGATTTAAGAATTTGCTTGCTGTTTTTATCAATGATGGAATTTGTGTATGCGGTGATGCCGTCTGGGCTGATCTCATTGGTGGGTTTTATCAAAATTTGTCCGTTCTCATTATTTACCTGATGTATGTGAAATTTTACTGGGATTGGCTTTACCGTGTTACTGTTTCTGCTCTCGGCTGCCTTTTTCCACCCAAAATAATATGTTGATTCTGTACCACTTGGACCTTTATGCAGCATGGAGTCATCTACTGAGATTGTCTCATCAGATAATATGGCGTCTTGTATTGCCTTGAGCTTTTGTGATGAGATCGTCTCGGAGCTCAAAATATGGACATGAAGTTCTTCATTTTCTGGCATGTTCCATGCAAATGATGTTTCTAGTATATCGCCACTCAAATTTTGAATAAGGTACCTGTCTGAAAATTTCTGGTCTTCCTGACTCATCAAATATCCACTTGATATGCCTGCAAAAACTAAAACCATCCCTATCAGAATCATTTTGTTCCATGAATGTTGTTTTGCAGGTTTGGATTCATGGTTTTCTTGGATTTTACATGAAATTGCCTCCAGCCTTTCTAGTCTATCTATGATGGTATCATGAGTTGGCATGGTAGAAAGAGTAGCACCATCATACCCAATTCTGGAAGGATGCTTTTCACAGTCTGTTCCCAATGTACTAGTTTGTGCTTACTGCTATATAATTAACACTATAAACACTAGTGTTACACTATTAGTTGTAGTTAATTATTTTGTGAGAAAAAATGTATCATTATCAATTGTGGGAAAATATTGATAAGATATAAAACAACAGACTAGAAGAGCAAAGCTTAGTCTATGATTGATAAAGTACAGGAAAACTTCTTAATATTTTTGAGGATCATGTCCAAAAAAGGCTTTTATGAGATTTTAAAATACATTGACAAACAAAAAAGCGTCCAGTACAATCAAGTAAAAAAATATGCCATTGAAAACAATATTGTAGACAGCAACGCCTCAATTACCATAATTCTCAATGGGATGACAAATGTCGGACTGCTGGTCAGAACTGTCAAAAATGAACGACCTGTCAGGACAAGCTATTCACTAAGCGATATGGGCCATCAAATCCTAAAACTACTAAAAGATCTTGAAAAGTTCTTTTAACTTCGTATTCTGGAACTCGTATTCTGTGCTTGCTTTTTGATTTGGAAGATTTTTAGCTGATCATACACACCAAAGGCAAAGAACAGATAAGCAAAATAATACATGATATCAGCTGGATGTCCTGTGTAGTACGTCTCTGTTTGGACATGATACAAAAATCCAAGGTCGCCAAACGCCAAAAACATCACTCCAATTAGCAAAAGCAATACAGTAAACTGAATCCTACCCTTAAAGAACAACATTATTCCAAGCATACCTGGTATGAGCATCACACTATCTAATATGGGAAACAAGAGCGCAAATGATGCCTTTTTATCAAAATTCCACCCGATATTATTCTGAATCAATACTAGTGGAATTGCAACAAATATTGCCGCAAATAGAATTGCTAGTATGATGTTCTTTTTTGTGATTGCGTTTCTGACGGGTCCTAGAAAATAAAATGAAAAACCCAAATAGCAAAGACACCCCAAAAGATAGAAAAACGTGACAGTTGGTGGGTATTCAGTTTGTCCTAGCCATATCTCATAGTAAAACCTGGTTGATTCGGCGGTAAACCATGAGATTGTAGCGCCAAAAAAGAAAAGCCATGCTTTTCCCATATTGCCCTGTTTTTGGAATTTTAGATTTATCAAAACTGCAAAAACCATTACAGGTATGGTAGTTACAATATTGAGGAGATTGCCAGTAATGATTGCAGTTCCCGTACTCAGTAAATTAGAAACTATTGCAATACCGCCAATAATGGTTATGCAGGAAATTATCCATTTTACATATTCGGGTTTTTTTAGTTCGTTCAAGCTAATTTGATTTCTTTGAGGAATCTTGCAATCGATTTTTGATATGAGAACTCGTTTAGATTTTGGTTTATGTCAGTTATGATTTTGTGATATGAATCGCCAAACAGGTATTTTATTACCATGACTAGGTTATGCGGATTTTCATAAGAGTCATCAATTGTAGAGTTGTGTTTTGATTTGAGCATATCATTGACGGTGTTTAGCATTGCCTCCCCGCCTATCTCCAAGAGTGATTGTTCTACAACATAGCAGACAAGTGCCTTTTTCATTTGATCTTTTTCTAACATTGTCTAATAACTACGCAGAAATGTTGCGTATCCATCATCTTATTTCCACTTTTGGATATATAAGACTATATTTTATGGTGTTAAACTAGTATATATGATGTTAGATTAAACCTGATCAATTAGAGCCAGTGATAATAGAGTCTGATGGTAATACTGTGACTGGTTTGGAGGTCTCCCAGAGAAAGCTGCACAAGATCAAAATGTTGTTTATCATTTCTTTTGAATTAGTACACAATGCATAGTCAAATAAGTTCTTGGCATTTGGCAAGGTGCTAGAATCAGACATTATCATCTGGGTTTTTGAAACTATGATTCTGCCGTTTGATGGCAGCTTTCCATGCCTTACATCTTTGATGTTGAGCCTTGTGATGTATGACTGCATTTTTTCGTCGTTTTTGTCTATGATTAATCTGACTTTGCAGCCCTTTTGCTCACATTCCTTAATTTTTTCTGGAATGTGTGAATAATACATCTTTGATATGTCATTAATTGATGTCACCATGTATATGATGCCTGATAGGTCATCAAATGCTGTCTCTATGTTGGAGTAAATTGCCTCTTGTCCTTGGACAATTCTAAATGTTGGCAGATTTGCTCCATAGTCTGCTGTAACTACCCCCTTTAGACGATGAATTACCTTGCTACCCACATCTGTTAGCCTTTTGATCTCTTCTTTTTTCTTGTGAATGACTTTTTTTATGGCCTCTTCTGGATTTGTTGTCACACAGAGCTTTGGCGTAGAAAATGTCATTGAAACCATGCCATTGTTTACTAGTTTTTCAACAATTCTGTATGTTTTTGTTCTCTCCATGCCTATCTCTTTTGAGAGTGCGCTTGCAGTAGTTGGCCCTTTTCTTAAAAGCGTGAGATAAACTAGCCCCTCCATTTCGTCCATTTCTAGTGCAGCAACAAGTTCTGAGCCTATCTCGTATATTGGATGGATTACTTTCCAGTCATCATCAATTGTAGGGGTTCCTATGCTCACACATAACTGTCCTTATCTCCCAAGATAATACCTCGTAGTTGTTTGTTGTGAGCGGACAAATCACTATCATTTAAGGTTGAGGGTGTTTTTAAAAAACCCGCTACTCATAAAAAGATGTGCAAAATGCACATAACTACTCTTAATGGGAATTTTACCCTAAGTAATACCATGATGCGAGTAACAAAGAGGCATGGTTACCCACACAAGCCACACCTGACAGGCAAGGAAATCAACAAGCTTTGGATTGCCCTCGTAATAGAGCAGACAATTTACAACGTTGGCGGCAAAATAATGCTGGACTCTGTCAACTCTAGGCTGGAAAAATACCACTTGGGCATTAGTGACTGTGTAGATAACCCTTCGACGCTGATCAACATCTTGGATACCATATGTGGCAAGCCAAGCATCACATGTAAGACAATAATCAAGTCATTAAACAAGAACCTTGAGGAATTCTACATGTCAAAGTCTGTCCAAAAGTTCACTTCTGGACTGTAATTTTTCATTATTCAAAAAATGTGTGTGCAAATGCACACTCAAAATCTAATATCGTAATTGAGACTATCTCAAATATGGGCACCATGCTAGTCACAGATTCGAATTCATCTGATGATGGAAGTATTGCAATCTGTAGACATATGCTTCAACTAAAGGGTTTCACTGAGATCCTACGGTACATCGGAACCGAACCAGGCGTATCACTGGAACAGATCCTAAAGTTCACTGCCTCCAAAAAGCTGATCAAAGACAAGCAGCACGTCAAGATAATAGTTCATGCCCTAAAAAACATGAAACTAGTGGATTCGGCAAACGACGAGGACTTTCACTTGATCGGCCTAGGCAAGAAGATCTTTGGCGTCATGAAAAATCTTGATAAATTTGATTCCATTTGAATTGCCCTTAATTTAATAAAAAAAGATTATACTTGGTTATTGTCGTGTGATACACTGTTAGGTATGCAAGTTTTACTCACAAATTCTGTCATGCAGTGCAATACAGTGCATTACAGATGAAGAATTTTCTATACAATTGTTGCAGAGTAGTCCTCGTTTTGATATAATATTGTGAGAATAATATCGTGTGAAAAAACATGGATGACAAAACAAAACCAAAACTCTCTGATGAAGACATGGAGGTATGCATGAGCCTGCTCAAGCGTAAAGGGTTCTTTGAGATCATGCACTATGTGAGAACTGAGCCCGGCGTATCACTGGAACAGATCCTAAAGTTCACTGCCTCCAAAAAGCTGATCAAAGACAAGCAGCACGTCAAGATAATAGTTCATGCCCTAAAAAACATGAAACTAGTGGATTCTACAAACGACGAGGACTTTCGCCTAACCGTTCTTGGCAAGATGATATTTGATGACAGTCTGCCAGGCGAGCTTGACAAATCTTAGGTAAATCTTACTCTCTTTTTATTATACTAAATCATATCAATATTATACATTAAATAGAATCTTTTTTGCAATACATCAAATGCTGAATAACTTTCGCGATTCCCTCAAACCGACACTTGAAAAACTAGGTGCCAAGTTTGGCGCAACGGGACTATCGCCTAACTTTTGGACCGGAGTTGGTCTTGTCTTTGCATTTCTATCTGCTATATCCTATGGTCTTAACTCGCAAATTGCGCAACCCTGGCTGATTGGAATAGTTGGCGGAGTGTTGCTTTTGGTTTCAGGGTTTTTTGATGTAATAGACGGGCAAGTTGCTCGATACACCAAAAAAGTATCAAAAAAGGGCGGGTTTCTGGATTCAGTGTTTGATAAAATTGCTGAAGTGGCAATCTTTGCAGGGTTATTGGTTGGAGGATTTGCCGAACCCATATGGGTATTACTTGCAATCACACTATCATTGTTGGTAAGCTACACTCGGTCACGGGCCGAATCCCTTGGGGTTAAGCTGCAGGGAATTGGAATTGGCGAGCGAGCAGAGCGATTACTGGTAATTGCCATAATAGGCATGATACCTGGATTGATGCCATATGCGATTGGTATTGTAATTGTAATAGCTGGAATTACATTTGTTCAGAGAATTGTAGTTACTTCAAAAAACATTACAGATTAACGTAGTCTGCCAGTCTTTCTTCTGGAATCAGCAGATCGAATCTTTAGGATGCCAAAGTGAATTGCACATGATATGCAGTACCATTTCAGTATTGATGGTGATGCAATGTATGCGCCTTGAGCTCTGAGCTCTTTTGCAAGTGTGTGCTCGACTAGGTTTAGTCGTGATGTGACTTTTTTTGCCTTGTCTTTTGGTACGGTTGCTCCGCAGTTTGTGCACTGGATACGGTCAGATGAGCCCTTTCCGCCCTTTCGTCTTCCCCTACTTGCACGCTTTAATGGCATGGTATGCCTTTCAGAGAGCCTCTTTATATTCTTGGTGTGATTATTTTGATACCAAATACACTGCAAACTTGTTGTCTGACTCTATGGTGTAGTCAGATATTTTTTCAAAGGTATAGTTTTTGATCCCCCTGACCTTTTGGTATAGTGTCTCGCCAATTACCAGACTGTTGTGTTTTGCAAGTGAGTTTATCTTGGAACATGTGTTTACGGTAGAGCCAAAGATGTCATCTATGGCTGATGTTGCAACAATTGCCACCCTGACTGGGCCAAACATTGCACTAATTCGGTAGCTTACCTCAGGTAGGCTTTCAGTGGATAATGTCTTGTTTATTGTATGTCTTGCCTCGATTAGCTTCATACAGCATTCCAGCATTTCCTCAAATGGTGATACATCATCAGAATCAGTCTTTGGGAAATAATACAATAATGCGTCACCGATATTTTTGACTACAACACCATTGTTCTGATTTATCACTGTGGCAGCTGAGTTCAAGAATATAGAGTAAAACTTGCTTGTCTCAATATCAGAGAGCTTGGATGTGAGTTTTGTCGAGCCCACAATGTCTACAAAGCAGACGCAATAGTTTGAGCTATACTGGGAGAACTGCAACAGGATGTCTTTTTGCTGCTTGATTACGTCTTCTCTTTCTTTGATTTTAAGTAATGAATCCTGGATTTTCTCAGACATTTGGTCAAATGCGCGCGAGAGCTGGCCTATTTCGTCTGCGGTCCTGATATTAGTTCTGACATCAAAGTTGCCATCAGCTATCTGGTTTGCGGCAATTTGGAGCTTGACTAGCGGCTTTGATATTAGCTTTGATAAAAAGAAGGCAGCCACACCAACTAGAACCGTTATGATTATGCCAATCAGGATTATCTTATCACGCAAATCAGCCACAGGCTCAAAGACCTCGATATCATCGATTTCAACTAGCACGACTAGGCCCATGTTTTTCATGCAACTTGATGCGCCAAGAACTATCATGCCTCTATAGTCCGAGTATAGGCCTTGGTGGTTTTGTCCCGTAGTAAGGCATATTTCCACTGCTGGCGTGTTTACTTTTTGTTTGAATGCCGCATTTTCAATAAATCTTGACTCTGAGATCATGTATTTGTCTTGGTTTACCAAATATGATTCGCCTGTCTTTCCCAAGCCCTGTCTGTTTAGTAATATTTGATCAATTAGCTGTGTGTTTGCAGTAATTATTGCAACACCTATTGGGGTGTCGTCCTTTGATTTTTCAAAAATTGGCGCGGCAGTTACTATTTTTCGCTTACCATCCTTACCTGACATTATATGCGCAAATGATTCCTTGGTGGCTTTTGTAAAAATAGGATCAGATAGGTAGTCTTTTTTGGTCTTTGTGTTAACCAGTGCAAAGAGTCGCTCCCCGTCGATTCCAACTATCTCGATGTTTTCTAAATCGTTTAGTCCGCCGATGCTTGCCTCAAATGCCTGCACCTCAATTAGAAAGTCTATTCTGTTCTCAGGTATTGCAGCGCTAAGTGTCTCAGGGTCCGGTATCTGGTTTAGCTCAGAAATGAGGCTCTTTATCATCGGGTTTGTAGTAATTACCTGGATTTGCTGGGTCTTTGATTCCAGTATGCTGCCAATGGAATCGCCTCGTATTGCAGACTCGCCCTTTAGCTGGTTCATCACCCGCTCTTCTAGTATGATATTTGCATAGTGAAATGAGAGAAATATTGTAACACCTATCCCAATTAATGATACCACTATGACTAGTGATACTAGCTTTTTGTCTATTGTAACCGGGATAATTCTTCTCAACACTTGAATCGATGGTGCATGGCATATCTCTTTTTCTCAGATTACTACGAGCTGAATTTATGTTAGTTATGCGTATTATATCGTGATGCGGGGGCTGTGTCATGTTTGCTTGAGGTCAAACATGGAACTCGTAATAGAACGTGGGCAAATTCTCTGTGTGTTTTGCTTTGAAAAGCAAAAAACTAAATCCGCATCAAAATGAGCAACCAAAATGAGGCTTGCTATATTTTCGCATTGTACCATAGATGAGATAAAAATCGACGGTAACCTGTATGAGAGGCCTGGAGGGCCTGCGTGCTATTGTGGTATAGCTGCAAGAAACTTTGGCTTTGATGTAGACCTTGTGACAAAGTATGG
>CAYOBG010000004.1:0-26969 GCA_964402265.1 uncultured Candidatus Nitrosotenuis sp.
CACCAATTCTATCTGATGTGGACGGAAGGAAAGTTGACTCTTGACTCACTTAACGGTTACTCTAAAGAATACTTTCAGCTAGTAAAGGCCGTTCCGTCTTTTGTAGGAACAATAATGGAACAAAGTCCAGATGCTGTTAAAAATGAAATTGCATCAAATCAAAAAGAGGAAGCTGAGCATATCAACCCTTGGATCAAGTTTGCTGGAGCCCTAGGTGTTTCACAAGACGAACTGGAAAGGTATGTAGGCCTTGACAAAACAAGGCAGGCTGTATCAAACCTTTCATTACTAATGGGTACATTTGAGGGCGGTGCCGCTGCGATGTATTCTCTTGAACAGGAGATACCAAAAATAAGTCTATCAAAAATAGATGGGCTACGAAAATTCTATGACATAACAAATGATGATGCAATAGAATACTTTAGACTCCATACAGAAGCAGACATAAGGCACGCCGCAGTCTGGAGACGAGTTCTTGAAAAAACCCCCTCTAAAAACGAAGAAGAATTATTCCAAATTGCAAGCAAATCCATTTCTGCACAAAATCTATTGCTTGACAGCTGTTACGAAGCATACTGCTAAACTCTATAACATTTTATACTGCATACAAACCTGTTTTTCGTGGGGCCCATAACTCAGCTTGGTAGAGTAACCGGCTCATAACCGGTGAGCCAAGGGATCGAAGCCCTTTGGGCCCATAAAATTTTCACTACTCTGAGCGAAGCCTATTTTGAGATTTGCACTGATTTTTCCATAACAAAGATGAGCAATATTTTTCAATGATTCAATTCGGAGCTAGCTAAAGCATATGATGTATTTTATGATTTTCTTAATTTTAATTGGTGTTACAGAGATTGCGTACGCACAATCTCAAGATATAGTTCCATATGAAAAAGACTTTGTACCATACACTGAAAACTACAATGTCCGATTTGATTCTGATGGCCGCATTGATTATGATTTTCTTATAGCAAAAATAATGCCTGAAATATTTGAAAAAAAACTCCATACTTTAGGCGTCAATGTGAGTAGCGAGGATATTGTTTTAGATCGTGGTCCTAGAATTCTAATGTATCAGCCTCAAAGTTACAATTGTGGTTATGCAATCGATCATGAAAAAAACAAGGTTTACTGGCTAGAAGCCGCAATCAACAGCACTCACATAGAATATGCAAATATCCGTGAGCAAGTTCCACGAGATGCTGATTTTGAACCAGAGTATGCTGATTGTTTTTCACCACTAGAAATTAAAGTAGCTGAAATATTTCTTCAAGAAAAAACATACTTTACACCTGAAGAAGAAGCGCGTGCGGCTGCTTCTGTGAAACACTATCTGAGAGGCAATGAAAACTTGAACACGTATCAATTCAAAATAGGAAAATTCAATTTTGACTACAAAAATGAGGATGTTTTATCTTTTTGTGGCAAGTTTGAAGGGCGAAAAATCGGAACAGATTATTTTTCAGGCATATTAAAATCAGGCAATTTGTCGTTTGGATTGGAAACCAGCATGTCGTCTCTTTGTGCAATTAAAGAAGATGCAAAATTATATGACATAAAATTTCAAAGAAAATCCGATCCTGACAAATCGTTACAAGGTTGGAAAAATAACCGATTAGAAACTGTATATCTAAAACCAATATCAATTGAGAAACTTTTGGAAAGAAACTATCTTTATGCAGATTTTATTAATAACATGATCTTTGCCTATTCATCTCACCTGAAACCTGACTATGTTGATTATCAACCAGAAAACAGCAGCACAGTTTTGAAATTTACTCCTTTTGAAACAGGTAGTTACATGAAGATTAGACTCCCTGATAGTGGCGCCCACTATTACATGACTTATGGCTCAGAGGAATGGCATGAAGGAAATCTGTTGGGGATTTCCATTTTAATTGATGGTAAAAAAACTGTATATTCTCAATTCTCATATGTGGAATCTCCAGATGCTCCTTATCCGCAATATTATACAGATCTTGTTTTCAAAGTGCCTGCAAACTCGACAAATGTTGAAGTTAAACTGGATATTGAGGATTATAATTTCAATGCAAAAGAATCTGAAGGAGAATGGAGAGACTATCAGATTAGAAAATGAAAACCAGACTAGCTATATTGCTTACTGTATTATTAATATCCGCACTAATTTTTGTCTGGAGTACAACAAATTATCTGACTTATTATTCAGATACACCGGGAGCAAATCCAGAACTTTATGTTAGAAATATTGATGTTTTTGCAATTCCGGCAGTAGCCACAGCATTTGTAATTATTGGTGTAATTCCTGCAATAACTTTTGTAATAATAAAAAAACGCAAGCTCAGAATTGTTTTTGTGCCTATGTCTGGCGCGACAATCTTTTTTGTTTTTGTTCTGATATTGCAACGGATTATAGATAATAGGATCTAGAAAATGAAGACTGATCCTAGAATCATAATCTCAATTGACAAACAATTCTACAGTGAAAATGATGAGATCCGAATTCACATCTGGTTTAATCATTCATTTTATTCTCCTACTGCGGCTCTGACTATTCAGAGTCCGACTGGGAGGACTATTGATTCCTCTGGATTGAAGACAAACCCCGAGATCACTGAGACATTTGCCTTTACTTGTGGTGGTCCACTCATGTTTGAAAACGGATACTATACAATCAGAGTTGAATGTGATAATGTAGTCTCTGAAATGATGTTTGAATATTACAGTTCACGCAATAGATTTACTCCTAGATTTGGAATATGAAAACCAGATACAAAATAAATCCGTTTTTTGGGCTAAATGTTGGAATTGTTGTTTTTCTAAGCTTAGGGGTGGCTTATTTTACAATCATGCCGATGATCATGTGGAATGTTAGTTTTGATAGAATGGTCTCTGGGGCAACCCAAAATTACGCAATGATTGGATTGTGGCTGATTTATTTTACAAACATTGCTTTTTTGCCAATAACTATGAAAAAAATAGACAGAATGTGGAGAACAACCTATGTAGTTTTTTTAATCTGTGTTGTGGTCTTTATCATATTCATCTTGAATCCTTTACCCAGTAGACTTGAATGATTTCTTTTACTCTTCCTGCAAAAATTAGGGTAGGTGTATTGTAAGCCCACCGATGGCTCTGCCGTTTCTAGATCAATTACATGCTTTCGTAAACACTTTCACGCGACTCAATTTTGTGTAATAGTATTTTCTTATCGACCCAAAATACCTCGTATACAAGTCTCAAACTTCCAATCCTTAACCTGTACGTAGAGTCGAAGCCCTTTAGCTTTGCAACATCATAGATTCTTGCAGGAACCGGATTGCCCTTGAGCGTGATTATTATATCCTTTAATCTCTGCTTTGTTTTCGAATCAGTCTTTTTGACAAATTTCAGAACGCTATTCTTTGCGTTGACTTCAAACAAGTTAATCTAATGCTTTCATCAATGAGGATTCTTTTACAATTTTTTCTTTCTTTTTAATTGACGATTTATCGCTTAGTGTTGGTTCTTCAAGCGGTATGACTTTATCGACCAAATTCTTGTACAACAATCTCAGCTCCTTGATTTCGTCTCTGATCATCTTGAGTTCTTTTGTGCTCATCTGATATCATATATGACAGTAAAACAGTTTAAAGGCTTTGTTTTCTCATGAGCGTAAAATTCAAAAATAATGAAGGAATATTGTAAGCGTCCCAATTCGCTTTCTACAATTTGAGTCTCAGTTTGATAGCTGGAAAGTCTTTTCTGGCTTGATTTTTAAAATAATTCTTTTTTCATCAGGTGCTCTAAATGGATACTTGTCTACGCCAAGATACCTTTTTGCCAGCCTATCAATATGTTCATCTGCACCATCAGATGTTTGTTGTACTACTTTACCTCTAATACTTACCATGTTGTAAGGATTATTTTGATCTATTACAGAAATTGCTACTCGAGGATCTCGCGCAAAATTCTTTTGTTTTGTTCTCCCTTCTGCGGTATTTACCAAAAGGAACTGCCCATCATAGTCAATCCAAACAGGTGTCAATTGCGGAGAGCCGTCATTCATTAAAGAGGCGATAAATCCAAAGTTTTTCCCTCTAAAGAGATTAATTGCTGAATCTGTGATTTCCCTGCTTATCTGCACGGTACTATTAGGAGTACAAATTACTTAAAGATCATAGTTTCCCAAAAGTAAGTTACTTAGTGAGCATGACTCTCTGCCGTCGTTTGGGCTTCGCTAATCTTAGCATGGTAAAGCCCTTTGGGGCCTACCCATACTGTTTTTACGCAGTTATTGATGCCACAATTTTACCTGTAATTCTTACAACTACAAGAGCCGTAGGAAGGGCAATTGCAAAACCCATCATATAAGCTCGTACCCATATTTCAATAAAACTAGAAGTCAAACCTACGCTGATTAGAGTAATGAATAATGACACACTGAACACCATCATTGTTACCATGATAGTTACGAAAAGAAACTGAGAATATTTTTTGTTCAACTTTGCCATATTCACTAACCTCCTAGACAATGCTTTTTTGCATAATCACTGATTTGTCAATTACTAGTTCTGCTACTTGCTTTGCACTTGCAAGACTTGCATCAGATAACCATCCTTCTTGTCCGACCCAGTCTCCAGCCACATAGAGATTCTTTACTTTGTCAATTTTTGGCGAAGGTCTTCCCTCAAAACCATTCTGTGATGCAGTAAGGACTGCATTTGCAGTAGTCATGCTTGGCAAAAATCTCTTCTTCACTAGATGTTTTTTCCAATTTGGCTGCATCAAATCTAGTGTCTCTTCTAGCTCTGATTCGATTTCTTTAGGATTCTGTTGATTGGAATGACTCAGGTATTTTGCTATGTGTATAAGTGCCGCGCCTTTTGGGGCCAATTCTCCAAACAACGAGTGCACTGAAAAATACAACGGGGAATCTATTCCAAGTGCAAAATGATTTTCTGGAATTGGCAGGCTGCTCAGTGCTACATCCAGCGAAGCTGACTTTACTGGTATTGCAGAGTTGGCAAATTTTTCTATTTGTGGTATCTTGTTACCCAATAGATTTGATGCAACTAATGGAGGCGTAGCCAAGATCACAACAGATGCCTCGATTTTACTCCCATCACTTAGGGTGATGCCTTTTACGGCATCATCAAACTCTACTGAAACTACTTTTTTGTTTGAGATTATTTTTGCGCCAAAGGATCTTGCCTTTTGTGCTAATCCATCTACTAGTGTCTGCCAACCTTTGTCAAGATATGTGACTCCATTGTTTCCGATTTGTAACTGAATCAGTGCTGTACCAGCACTTTGAATCTGTGGATCGTTAGCATACGTGGCTAACTGTATCATGGTTTGTATGACAGATATTGCATCTGCTTCAACCACATTTTCATTTAACCAATCACTCACAGTGACATTTTGTATGGCTTTGGTGTCAACTGATGCCAATATTCCATAAAATTTCGCAAGTGCCTTCTTGCCAGACTCGCTTAATATCTCTGATTCTTTGATGGTCTTTTCGCTAATCGGGAATAGGGATCTTTTTTTGTTTTTTATTGCTTGAAATGTTGCATTTGCTCTCTTTTCTGAAAATGGAATTTCCAGTTCTTTTAGTACCTCTATTCCTCTTCCAGTAAGATACAATGCATGTGGACCTTGGTTAAAATAAAATCCCTCGTGGTTTTGTGTTCTTGCCAGTCCGCCATATGTCGATGATTGTTCAAACAAACTTACATCATATCCGGCGCGTGCAAGATATGTCGCAGTGGCTAGACCTGCGAGTCCACCACCAACAATTACTACATTTTGATTCATGCGTAAAATTTGATGTTTATTATATTAAAGACGATGAATTTTTTGCACTCAAATAATTGCAAATTAATATCTCCGTGACGTATCTTATCTGGCAGGTTGGGGATAAAAACAAAATCGTCAGAAAGCGAGAGCATGACATTCAGATTAGAGTCTGCGTCACTTGACAAACTAAAATCCAAGGCAAAAGACGAAAGAATCAGTCTCAACACACTAGTCAATCAGATAATTGTCGGGTATGCCGAATGGGATCTTACTGCAACAAGTGCAGGTTGGATGGTGATGCCAAAGTTCATTATGAAAAAACTGTTCTCAAAATTAACCGAAAAAGAAGTAGAACAACTTGCAAAAGAGACTTTTAGCGAAGTAAAAGACATTGTCATATTTATGACAAACAAAAATGACTTGGAAGGATTCCTTTCTGTCTTGAGGGTGAGATCCAAAAAATCTGGTTTTCAAGTTAAGGAGATTGTTGAGAACAACAAGATCACATTTATCATTCAACATGATCTTGGCATAAAATGGTCCTTGTTTAGCAGAATATTTTACGAAGGAGTGCTACACAGTCTACAAAAAAGAGCGACCTTTGAGACAACAGAGAACACTCTAGTCATTAATGTGGAATCTTAGCTGATTTATCAATTGGAATAGATCTTACTATTCTACAACAAATCATCGATGTGCTTAGAATACACCTAATTTTTCTTCATAAATTATGATCAAAATTATAGAAAAATGTTGTTCCTAACGTACAAACTTCTTATTAGCTAAAAATACCTAAACATGGTAATGAAAGAGCTCGTCGTCAAAAAATCTATTGAAATTAATTCTACCCCTTCCAAAGTCTGGGAGATAATAACCAACCCGGCATATACAAAACAATACATGTTTGGTTGTGAGCTTCTCTCCGACTGGAAAATTGGGAGTTCCGTTATTTGGAAAGGATCTGCTGATGGAAAAGTGTATGTAAAAGGAAATCTTCTCAAAATAGAACCAAACAAGTTTTTACAATTTACCGTATTTGACCCGAATATGGGTATTGAAGATATGCCTTCTAACTATGCCACAGTTACGTATGAATTATCATCGGAAACGAATCATACAAAACTGTCAGTATCACAGGGGGATTTTGCTGGAATGGCAGAGGGTGAAAAGAGATACAGTGAAACTAATGCTGGTTGGGATATGGTTTTTCCCAAGATGAAAGAATTAGCTGAGCAGTAAACCCTACATATTTTAGAATTTAGGTTTTATAATCTTAGATACGATGTGTTGATTTTGGTAAAACTATGGTAAATGTTGTGGGATTGTTTTTGACAGATATTTTCCCACCATGTCTTTCAACTACATACTTGCACGTTGTCAATCCGAGTCCGGCACCGCTGTTTTTTGTAGTAAATAACGGCTCAAAGACCTTGTCAAGATTTTCATCAGGTATGTTAGAGCCAGAATTGGCAATTCTGATCACCGCACTAGAGTTTTCCTCTGAGACATCGATCCAAATCTTTCCAGATTTGTTCATCGCCTCAACTGCATTGTTTAAGAGATTCACAATGACAGTTTCAATCTGGGCGCTATCACACATCACTGGTACATCATTGTTTGTTATAGTCACATGTACTGTTGCCGGAATAACGGCAGAAGATACTGCTGACTCTAAGATTGTTTTAGATGAATGTGGCTCTAGCTGCAGGGGTTTTGTTCTCACAAAATCCATGATGTCTTTTACCTGAGTCGAGATTTTCAAAACCGCATTCTCTATTCTCTTAAATGATGGCTTGTTTTGTTCTACGAACTGGGGATTTTTTACATTCAGAATTTCCAGCTCGGTTTTAAGCACGGTCAAGGGATTTTTGAGGTCATGTGTGATTCTTGCCGTAAGCTCGCCAATTGCTGCAAGCTTGTCAGTCTTGGAGTTTCTTTGGTAAGACTCGATTAGCTTTTCCTGCAGTTCTCTTTGTTTTGTGATATCGGTCCTAATGGAAATGTACTCAATTGGGATGTCATTTTCGTCCAAAATTGGAACGATTACTGTTTTGACCCAATAATAAGAGCCATCTTTTGCCTTGTTCATTATCTCGCCCTTCCAGATTTTCCCACTCGATATTATCCTCCACAGGATCTCGTAAAATTCCTGCGGGTGAAAACCAGATTTTAAAATCCGATGGTTCTTTCCAATCAGCTCGTCTTTAGAATATTTTGAAATTCGACAAAACTCGTCGTTTGCATATGTGATGGTACCATACTTGTCAGTTATGGCCACAATAGAATAAACATCTAAGATGCGTTCGATCTTGAGAAGTCTGCTGAGATCTTCTGTGGTGGTATTTGCTAAATGTTCCCGTTTAATTTTCAGTTCATTGCTTCGTGCGCAATTAGAAAATAAAAGGAAAATATACGATTATCAGTTCTGAAGTTAAGCGGCCTCAATGCACGTGTATAGTTGGTGCGCATTACTATGATAATCAATAAAAGAAGTCATAACACAGAATCAATGGCCGCAATGAAGAATCAGAGTTATATCTGAATCATGATGTGAAGGCATTTGACTGAGCTGCCAAATTTATCGTTTCAATATAAATAGCACAGGTATATAAGATCAAAAAGATGCCGCAGACAAAACCCATAGTCAGCATTGAGAATGTTGTTGCATCTGCTACAATTGAGCAAAGAGTCGATCTCACCGAAATCACAAAAAAATTTCCAGACACTGAATGGAACCCAGAACAATTTCCAGGTCTAGTGTTTAGAATCAAGAGTCCAAAGACAGCTACTCTGATATTTTCATCTGGTAAAATGGTTTGCACTGGAGGAAAATCCGAAGACATGGCAGTAAAGGCAGTCCGTTCTGTGGTGCAACAGCTAAGAAAGAGCGGAATCAAAATAAAAAACGAGGCAATTGTCACTGTTCAAAATATTGTGGCATCTGCAAACCTTGGCGGTAAGATTCACCTAGAGCAGGCAGCAAGAATATTGCCTAGAAGCATGTACGAGCCAGAGCAATTCCCTGGATTAATCCACAGAATGCTTGACCCAAAGACTGTCATACTATTATTTGCATCAGGAAAACTTGTTTGCACCGGTGCAAAAAAGGAAAGTGATGTGTACCGTTCTGTGCATAATCTGCACAACACCCTAGAAGAAAAAGGCCTAATGATTTACGACAGCTAGTTCCCTGAGACCTGTTTTTGTACCTTATCTAATATGGAATCATCTACTAGCTTTTGCTCGTGTAGAATTTTTGCAATTTGTACGATATCTAGGACATGGTGTAATGTGACGCCTTCTTTTTTGAGTGCCTCACCTGCTCCCTCCAGTCTATTGACAATTACATATGCATCAGATATTTGGGCTCCTGCCTTTTTCAGCTCTTTAATTCCGTTTATGACCGAACCACCAGTAGTTGCAACATCATCGACTAGAAGAATTTTTGAGCCTGATTTTACAATTCCCTCGACTAGCTTGCCGGTACCATAGTCTTTTGCCTGGGAGCGCACATACACTAGGGGCTTTACTAGTTCATACGATAGCGATGATGCAATGACTAGGCCTCCTGTCGGGACTGAACCCACTGAATCTATGTTATCGTAACCTACCTGTTCTGATATCAAATTTTGAAGATGCTTTATCATGCGCCGGAACTGGTGGGGATAGCTTGGAACCAGTCTCAGATCAACATAGTATGAGCTCTTTTTTCCGCTAGCTAGGGTAAAGTCTCCGAACTTGATTATGCCATTTTGATGCAAAAACGTTGCAAACTCTTTTACAAACTCCACACCAAAATTTACTAAACTGGATTTATTTTACTTGTGTTTGTGGGGTAATAGTGCCTGAAATCTGGTTAAACTATGGACCAACTGATGTGGTTCTTGATATAAAGGCTGAAAATCTTGACGCAAAAATCGAGCTGGACGCTCCAGTATTGGATTATTCTCAGGTATCTGAGCGACTAGATGCAATAGATCTTACCAAGCCACTCACATTTGTAGTTCTAAATTATACCGAATCAGTCCAGAAAATACTTTCCACACTATTTGAGAAATGCACGCAAAGGTCAGTTCCCAGGCCAAAGGTTTTTGCAGACAAGCAAATAATGAATCTGGTTAGATCACATTTACCGCCAGAAAGCCAGGTCTTAGCGTTTGAAGGAATTGAAACCGTGGATTCCAGTCTTGTGTTTATTGATGAGATGGAGTTTGATGGATTGTTTGGGTTTGATACCATATCGACAAAACTTTTGCGCAGGTTTGGCAAAGACCAAATGCTATCTGCATATGAGAAAAGACAGGGGAACCTGCCAAACCCTGGAAAGGAAACAGAAAGCATTCAGATTGCAAAAAACTTTGCAAACACGTTTGAGATATCCGCAATTGAAATTGTGGCAAACCAAAAGGGAATAGCTGATCTCTCAATAGGCCATCCATCCAATATCATATCCATATCAAAAACCCTGGCGTCATTTACAAAATCAATAGAAAAGCACAGAACGTTACTAATCAGCACGGGAAAGGACGCAAGCAATGACACCCTATCTAGGTCATTGGGCTCGCTTTGGAACTGTCATACCGCAATACGCGATGACGGCATGGCAATTCTGCTTGGAGAATGCAGGGCGGGAATTGGCTCTGAGGCAATGCGACAATACATCGAGGGAAGGATGAGCATTGAGCGACTGCAAAAGCCGGCAAAATATGTCGACGGAATGGAGGACCTACTATATCTATCAGAAATTCAAAAAAGATTACAAGTTGGATTGGTATCAGTACTGCCCGAGTTTTACATCAAAAAGCTGAACATACTACCATTTGATGGAGTAAAGGAAACACTCGAGTATGTTCTAAAGCATCAGGGTGCAAGGCAAAAAATATCAATCGTATCAGATGGTGCAAGAATTCTACTTGGGCCAAACTGAAAATGGCAATGGCGCACACAGAACAGCTAGTGCTATGATTACAATGTAGAGAAGCTTTCTATTTTTTGATAACGGAGATATGTCATCAAGTGGCCTGACACTCATGTTTCTCATACTAAATATCAAAATGAATATTGCCATCATCTCATATTGGAGCAAAAACAAAATCCCGACACTTGCATATGTTGCAATTCGATGAATCTTTTGGCCAAAGATTGCACGTGCCATGTGGCCACCGTCTAGCTGCCATGCTGGAAGCAAATTCAGAAACGTGATCAAAAACCCAAGCCATGCCGCAAACAAAATTGGCGACATTAGTACCTCGACTTCTGGCCCTGCCTTGCCAAATGTTGCAAGGGCTATAGTCATGAATATGCTGTCATCAAGCTTTTGCAGTGCTTCACCTGGGAGTGATGCCACTATACTCTGATCCAAAATTGGCGATGTGTATGCGCCATAAAATGACACCAATATGGCAATGACTAGGCCTGCAAGTGGGCCTGCAATTGCAATATCAAATACGATATCTCGATTTACCAGTAATCCACGGGACTGGATCAGTGCACCAAACGTTGGCAACCCAAATACTGGAATACCCGGAATAAAGTACGGCCAGGAGGTGCGAATCTTGTGTATCTTTGCCGCAATTAGGTGGCCACTCTCGTGTACTCCTAGGATACCAACTAGTGAAATTGTGTATAATACCGCAAAATCAAGGGGATCACCGATATAGATGAGGCTGTTTACGCCCAATGTTCGATAATATCCGTCAACCATCACAAATGAGACTACCACACCAAACAAAATCCTCTGAACCCATGCGCGAGAGAGAAGCTTCTTTTTGCGCGATTCTTGAGGCAGCCTGTTTACCTGAATTGTAATTTTGTCATTTGATTTTTGCAAAAAGCAGATCACGCCAATTGTTTCTAATTTTTGTGCCAGTGTGACGAATTTTTCCTTAAAATCCGTATTTGGTATTTCAAACTCCATTTTTTCCAGAGTGATTGAGACTCCCTGAACTTGGAATATCGATGATACCACAGAAATTACCTGTTCTTGCGTGGGCTCACTCATTATACATTCAAAGTCTGGCGTGAGCATTAATTGATTTGTACGATTTTCTGCTTTAACGTTAAATATCGATTCTTTGACAATTACTACAATGCAGATAATCAACAGGCAGACTGGAGATTACATCATACGCAGATGTGAGCCAGGCGATCTCATCCCTGTAATGGAAATTAATCTCAAAACGTTACCAGAGCATTATTCTGATTATTTCTATGAGAGTCTGCTAGCAGAATTACCAGAGGCATTCTTGGTTGCAGAACACCAGGGAAGACTAGTCGGGTATATCATGTGCAAAACAGAATATGGATTTTCAAATTTTAAAAAATTGGGCTTTGTCAAAAAAGGACACGTAGTATCCATTGCAGTACTAGAAGAGCACAGAAAGCAGGGGCTCGGTAGAGCTATAATTGAAGAGTGTATCGAGGGAATCAAATCAAAAAGATGTGATGAGCTGTACCTTGAGGTCAGATGTAGCAATACAGATGCAGTTAGGTTGTATGAAAAAATTGGATTTTTCATAAAGCAGAGACTCAAGGCGTACTATAGGGATGGCGAGGACGCGTTCTTGATGGCCATCGAATTTACATATTAGATTCATATAGTTGAGGTCAAGGGTTTAGCTAAATGACAAGACGCAAAATGACAGGGATTTTGATATTTTGTTCCTGCATTATAGGATTCTTTGTGTATGCGTATTTGCTGATGCTATCTGAATGGAGTCCAATTGTATTGCAGCTCTCAGTTTTGATGATTGCAGGCGGGGTCTTGGGGGTGGTATCGTGGATTGGATACATGATGGCAACTACGAAATCATCCGCATCATCTATCTTACCTGATGACAAGTAAAGCTATTTTGTAATTCTGATATCCACTACTGTTTGGTAATATCTTGGGCCAACAGCTCGCACCATTCTTCCGCCAAGAATCTCTGATTTTGTTTTTGTGACTTGCATGAAATGATCCTTTGATACCTGCACTGCGTCTTGGCGTTTTTCTGCGCGCTGATGGGAGTAATAGTGGATTATTCCGCCTGACTTTGTTGCAAGTACTGCAGAATCTAAAAACTCGTCTGATCTCTCCGGCAGTAACATCAGGGTTCTATCTCCCTTGTCTTGGAGCTGCTCTTTTACTACTTGGGCTGCATCTCCGTTAATTGAGATGACTGTTCCCTTCATCTTTTTGTTGAGCTTGATGTTTTCCTCACATAATCTGGCAGCATGTGGATTTAGGTCGATATTGTATACGGTGCATTTTTTTCTTTTTGCGGCAACTATAGAGAACATGCCAACACCGCCAAACATGTTTATCATGACCTCGCCGTCCTGCACCAAATCCGCGATTCTGTTTCGCTCAGTTGATAGTCTCGGGGAAAAAAACGCCTTTTCTACATCCACTTTGAATCGGCAGCCGTACTCGCGGTATTCAGTTTCGGTGTTGTCTTCCCCTGCAATTACTTCGAGGTTCCTTGTTCTAAAATCGCCAGAAACATCGGAGCTCTGATAGAATACCGAGCGTGCCGGATGGACGCATTCCAGTAATGTCTCGCCAATTACTTTTTTCTTTGATAACAATGATTCCGGAATTCTTACCACTATGATATCGCCAATCTGGTCAAATGCTGAATAAAGTTCAGCTGCTTCCTGCTCTGTAAGCACTCCTTCTAGTGCTTTTTTTAGCATGCGCGTCAATTCCTGTATTGGTATTTTTAGAGAATTTATCTTATGAGTAGAGTTATTTTCTATAGTAAAAGTTGCCAGTGTCTTTTTGCTGCTTGTCCAGTCTGCTGCCAGCTTTATTGACTCGTGGTCGCAATGTGTGCTCGTCTCGCCTAAATGTAATGTCTAGTGAGTTCAAGAATCTATTCATTGCATCTGCCTTTGACATTGGCGATGTCCCGTGGCCGTGCTTTCCTGACTCGCCTTCAAAAATTACCATTGTATCTGAAATAAGATCCATTAGCTGAATGTCGTGGTCAATTATTATGGCAGACTTTGCATAAGACCTGACAAATCTCTGGATGAATTTTGCAATCGCGATTCTGTCTTCAACGTCTAGGAATGCAGATGGTTCATCTAGAGCATAGACGTCTGCCTTTTTGAGAAGACATGTGGCCACTGCTACTTTTTGCAGCTCACCACCGGACAGATTCTTGATTGACTTGTTGTAGAGTTTTTTGATTTTTAGAGGATCAATTATTTGCTCTTCCTCTATGCTTCCAAAAATTGGGCCCTCATTTGCCTTGTCTAGTACTGATATTACCTCAACGTCATAGTCATTTGGGATGTATTGTGGCTTGTAGGATATTGTAATTGCCTTGTCTACGGTTCCCTCGTCTGGCTTTTCAACACCTGCAATCATTTTCATCATTGTTGTTTTGCCTAGTGCGTTAGCACCCATTATTCCCAAGACCTCGCCTCGCCTTACCTGGCCAGGCTCTACTGATACTGAAAATGCTGGATAATTCCTCGTAATGTGTGGATATGTGATTAGGACCTCGCCTTTTTCAAAATCGTCATGCGATGTGGATACATCAAAGCTGAACTTTTTGTCTCGGAACCTGACGTTCTCACTTGGCAAGTATCCATCCAGGAAAACATTGATTCCGACCTTTGTTGATAAAATTCCAGACACTATACCATATGCTGCGGGCTCCCCGTACAAAATCTCGATATAGTCTGAGAGAAAGTCAAGAAGCGTCAGGTCGTGCTCCACTACCATTACTGACTTGCCCATGTTTGCTAGGCTGTGGATTACTCGAGCGACTCCCCTTCTTTGGAATACGTCATTGTATGACGATGGCTCGTCAAAAAAGTAAAAGTCTGCGTCTCTTGATGCAGCAGCTGCAACTGAGATCCTTTGCAATTCTCCACCGGATAATTCCTTGACATGGTGCTCAATGGAATTAACCAGGTCTAGCTGCTTTATCAGATCTGTAGCTGCTCCTCTTTGGTCATACTTGTCTAGGAGCTCTTTTCCAGTGCCGTCAAAGACCTGAGAAATGTTGTAGACTTGTTGCGGTTTTATTGCTGCCTTGATGGTTTGGTTTTTTATTTTCTCAAAATGATCCTTTAGTTCGGTTCCTGCAAATCTCTTTAAGATTTGGTCCCACTCTGGAGGATTTTCATAGTCACCCAGATTTGGTTTAAGATTACCTGACAGGATGCTAACGACAGTACTTTTTCCCATTCCGTTTCTGCCCAAAAGGCCAACGACTTCGCCCTTCTTTGGTGTTGGAAGACGGTACAGTCTGAACGAGTTCTTACCATACTGGTGAATTTTATCCGTGCCTAGTTCGGTTGCCAGGTTCACTATTGTGATTGCCTCAAAGGGGCAAACCTTTACGCAGATTCCGCACCCATTGCAAATGTCCTCGTCGATTTGCGCTTTTTTTATCTCCTCGTTTAGAACGATACAGTCGGCGCCTGACTTGTTTACTGGACAGTACTTGATGCACTCTAGGCCGCACTTTTTTGGCTGGCACAATTCTTTGTCCAAAACCGCCACGCGATGGGTCATAGCGGTACTTTTTCCCCGTTTAATTTATACCTCATTCGGCAGTCCAGTCGTAATCTTAATACAGAACAATTATTGAACGACTAACAAGCCGGCCATAGTGTTAGGGCGCGACCCAGTCTCTTTCCGAACCTGGAAGTCAAACCTAATGTCGCCACTGTGTTACTAAGGTGCGAGAGCCCTTGGGAAGTAGTGGTGCTGGCATCTTTTAATCAAATTATTATACAGCGGATGCTGTGAATATTTCATGCCGACATGTTCTGTTTGCGGGGCTCAACTCGAAAATGACATCCGTTTCATGAACCACATGATGGAAAAGCACGGATTTAGAAATTCAAATGTTGGAACCCCTGATAGAAACTCTAGGGGCTACTAAGATAATCTAGAATTAGCCTGACGCCAAAACCTGTTGCGCCTTTAGAATTGTATGACTTTTCCTTAGAGCCTGCCTGAATCCATGCAGTTCCAGCAATATCGAAATGGGCCCATGGCGTTGTACCTACTGCACTTGCCAAAAATGCTGCAGCCGTAATCGTTCCGGCAACTCTGCCAGGTCCCGTGTTTCGTATTTCAGCATAATCTGATTTTATCATGTCCATGTAATCATCATTGATTGGAAGCTGCCATATCTGCTCACCAGTATTTTCTGATGATTTTGTTAGCTTGCCTACCATCTTTTTGTTATTGCTGACTAGGCCTGCTACATTTGCTCCTAATGCTACAATACATGCGCCAGTAAGTGTTGCAAAGTCAATTACCTCTTTTGGCTTGTATGTCTTGATGCCATATGATAATGCGTCAAAGAGAATCAAGCGTCCCTCTGCATCTGTGTTGAGAATTTCTGCAGTCTTTCCGCCGTATAACCTGATGATATCGCCAGGCCTGTATGATTCCCCGCCTGGCATGTTTTCAACTGATGGTACTAAACCAATAACATTGACTGGCAGCTTTAGCTCAGATACTGCCTTCATTATTCCTAGTACTGTACATCCACCGCACTTGTCAAACTTCATCTCATCCATTTTGTCAGCTGGCTTTATCGAAATTCCGCCGGTATCAAACGTGACTGCCTTGCCGACTAGCACTATTGGCTTTTCATTTTTCTTGCCATTGTATTCCAATATGATGAGCTTTGGCTCGTTCTTGCTCCCCTGGCCTACTGCAGAGATTCCGCCAAATCCTTTCTGTCTTAGCTCAGTCTTTGATAGTATGGTGCACTTTAGCTTGTTCTTTGATGATAATGACTTTGCAAGTCCTGCTAGTTGTGAGGGATTGCACTCGTTTGGTGGAAGGTTTGCAATGCTTCGTGCATGTATGACTCCTTCTGATGTGATGGTTCCCTTTGATATTGCATCTGATATTTTTTGATTAGAAATTAGAGTGAGGTTTGCGAATTTTGTCTTTTTTTCTTTTTTGTACTTGTCAAATGAATATGTCGAAAGCCTTGCGCCTTCTACTATGGCACCAGTTGCAACCTTGATGTCAACTGGCAAATTTGGAATGACTAAGCTATACTCGTCTAGGCCAATATCGTTTATTTTTTTGGCTAGCTTGCCTGAGGCCATCCTTAGTGATTCATGCGTGATTTTATGTCGGGGACCAAGCCCTGCAATCAGAATCCTTTGTGCGGGTATCATACCATGAGTGTGAACTAGAGAAATGCTTCCAAGCTTTCCTCCGGTCTCTTTTACTGCTTCTTTGACTGATGCGTGAAGCTTTTGATCAGCCTTTGGAAAGCCAAGTGGCTCGTCTGTTTTTTCTGTCGCAAAATAACATAATGCCTTTGTCTTTTTCTTGATGCCATCAATGTTTTCTGCTTTTACTAACACAAGTCTGGCTCGAGACTTTTGTGTCTATTAAGATTTGGGCGTATTGATAAATACCCGACACTTTACAAAACTTGTATGTCTAACACAAAATGTGTATCCTGCGGAAAAACTTTCTTTTCGCCTCTAGGCCACGACAAATGCGGTGCCTGCTCCAAAAAGGAAGGCGGAGACATGGGAAGCATGGATCATGATTCATGTGGATGCGGTCATCACCATTGACCCTTAATTTCTTTTAACTATAGAGAATCACGTAATCTGTTCAATTACGAAACAATTACTCTGATCTTGGAAGTTGTTCGTTTTTGATACCATGCGCGAATTTTGCGAAATTGTACTGCTGACATGTGCTATCCTTTTGTTTTGTCCTCTACTAGCTTGAACTTGGAGAGTTGTCTGTATAGTATGAATACTATCATTGCAATTATTAGAAAATCGATAATGTTTGCAATCAAGTCACCATACTTGAACTCTGAAGTAACACCGGTGAACTGGTTTGTCACGGAATACTGTAAGGTCTTTAGATCACCTGAAGGTAAAGCAAGGCCAACTATTGGGTTTATGATATCAGTCACTAGTGCTGTGATTAGCTTTGATGATGCGGCACCAATTACAAATGCGATTGCAAGGCCAATGATTCCAAATGTCTTGAGAAAATGTATAAACTCGCCAACTAGTCCTTTCTTTTCCTCTTTGTCTGACATAATAATTCCTGCCTTGAGGCTCTATATGCAAAATGGTGTATGAGTAGATTAGATCTTTTAGTGAAATTATGTGGCTTTTATGATACTGTGATTGGTATTTTTTTGCTGTTTGAAAGCAGGCTGGCGGATCTCAAGAATACTGCCTTTGCTGTTTTGCATCCTGTATCACATGATTCAACATTTTCAAATTTTCCACTGCCTGCTCCCTTTGAGTGTATTATGGCAGATATCAGTGGGAATAATGCAGCCCGTCCCCCAAACGCTGTCTTGCCGTCAACAAACCAGAACATTTCTAGTGCACTGGAATCAAGAATCTGGTTTCGTAGCTTTTCTCCAAGATCAGTGTAATGGCCAACAAGTAAGAGCTTGCCGCGCGCCAGGAAATTTACCGCACCGGCAAATTTTGTGCAAAGATAACACTGGTTGTCATAGATGACAAGCGGAGTAATCTTGTCTAGCTCCATCATATACCGATAGGGCAGATCTAGATTAAAGCATTGAGGGAAAATAGCTTTTTATTGAATTTGTCTGCAGCCTCAAAACATGACTCTGGCATACTTTTTGCAATTTGATTGAAATGGGCCTCAATTATTATCAGATTAAAAAAAATGTTAGAAGAGCCCGAAAACTTGTAATCCGCGCGACATCGATTGCGGGCTCTGGCCATCCTGGGGGTTCCTTTTCCATGGCAGAAATCATGGGATGCGTGTTTTTCAAATATCTAAAGTATGATCCAAAAAACCCAAACTGGGAAGATAGAGACAAGCTCATTTTGTCCAAAGGACATGCATCACCAGGCCTTTTCTCAAACATGGCAGTAGCTGGATACTTTGATGAATCAGAGCTTGACACCCTACGAAAATTTGGAAGCAAATTGCAGGGACATCCTGATCTAAAGTGCCCCGGTGTGGAATTCTGCGGAGGCTCACTTGGAATTGGACTGTCGTTTTCCATAGGCAGTGCACTTGCTGCAAGAATTGATGGCAAGCCAACTAGGATTTTTACGGTAATGGGCGATGGAGAAACAGACGAGGGCCAAGTCTGGGAGGCTGCAATGACTGGCGCAAAATACAAGGTTGACAATCTTACTGCCATTTTAGATAGGAATTTCATCCAGCAGGACTCTTACACTGAAAAAATCATGCCACTTGATGAGGAACTAGTGGGCGATGACCTAACAGAAATGTGGAAGGACGCCAGCAGATGGAAGACTGGGGACAAGTGGCGCTCATTTGGATGGAATGTAATCGATATTGACGGCCACAGAATTGAACAAATTGATTCCGCAATAAGAAAGGCAACACAAACCAAGGGTGTGCCATCAATTATCATTGCTAGAACCATAAAAGGAAAGGGAGTAGAGCACATGGAGGACAATCCGAAATGGCACGGACAAGCACCGAAGAAAGAGTTCGTCCCAATCATTGACATGGAGCTTGACTCTCAGACCATGATTGCACCGTCTATAATAGCAGGGGATATGACAAATCTTGAAGGCGAGGTAAAGCGATGCGTAAACGGAAGGGCTGACTATATCCACCTGGATGTAATGGATGGAATGTTTGTTCCAAACAAGACATTTGATCACAACAAAATCCGAGAGCTAAGGCCGCTGACTGTCTTGCCATTTGATACCCATCTTATGATAAACGAGCCAGTAAAATAGGTCAAGGATTATGTCGATGCGGGCTCTGATATCATAACAGTACACACTGAGGTCTGTGATGGTTCAAGCTTTGGCCAAATCTATGATACTCTCAAGGCAAATCAGGTTGGGGTTGGTCTTGCAATAAATCCAGACACTGAGCTACCTGAATGGTCAATTCCGTTTATTTCAAAACTGGATCAAATTATAGTAATGTCTGTCATACCTGGCAAGTCCGGCCAAAAATACATCGAGTCAACACACGAGAAAACTCAACGACTAATCCAAACCTTACAGCAACAGAGCTTTGATGGTTACATCGAAGCAGACGGTGGTGTCACATTAGATAACATTGGATTGTGTTTTGCAGATGGCACTCGTGCATTTGTTGGCGGAAGTGCCATTATAGGCCAGCAGGACGTTCGAGCAGTAATCAGGGAATTTAGAAATAAAATTGCCTATGCTAGGCGTAAAATGCTAATCCAAAAGGCGTACGAGCTTGGAGGAAAGGAGCTAGTGGCAAAATGGATTGACCTGCATATTATTGGCGAGAAAAAGACGCAAATCATTGCAATAGCAAAGGAGCTAGGGTATTCTTGAGCCAAATAGGCCAGCTAACCGATATGCGTACTGCATACGGCAAAGCCCTAGTTGAGATTGGAGAGCAAAACCCCAATGTTGTTGTATTGGGTGCTGACACTACTGATTCTCTAAAAACTGCGGATTTTGGAAAAAAGTTCCCAAACAGGTTCTTCAATGTAGGAATTGCTGAGGCAAATCTGGTCTCAGTAGCTGCAGGACTTGCCATATCAGGCAAGACTCCGTTTGCCAGTACTTATGCGATATTTTTACCTGGCAGGTGCGTTGATCAAATACGTAATGCAATTGCATATCCGTCGCCTGGCGACAAAAAGGGACTTAATGTAAAACTGGTAGTATCACACGGAGGAATATCAGTCGGTGCAGACGGAGGATCACACCAGCAAATTGAAGACTATGCTATAATGAGGGCCATCCCAAACATGACAGTATTAGTACCGGCAGACACTGTTGCGGTAACAAAGCTTACCTGGATTATGTCGCAAAGATATGGCCCGCATTACATGAGACTGACCAGATCCGTATCGCCAATAGTGCATCAGGATTCACAGGAATTTGAGATTGGCAAGGGAATTACAATGAGGGAGGGGTCTGACTGTACACTAGCTGCATGCGGCCTAACTGTCAAGATGGCACTAGATGCAGCTGATTCCCTAAAGCAAGAAGGCATATCATGTAGGGTAATTGACATGTTTTCGATTAAGCCAATTGATGCAGACCTGATGGAAAAGTCTGCTAGAGAAACCGGGTGTATTGTAACCTGTGAGGAACACAACATCATGGGCGGATTTGGCTCTGCAGTATCAGAAGTAGTATCGGAGAGATATCCAGTCCCGATTAAGCGAATTGGGGTAAACGACAGGTTTGGAGAATCCGCACGAGATTCCGAGATTCCACTGCTTTTGGAAAAGCACGGCATAACATCACTTAATATATCAAAAGCAGTTAGGGAAATTATCGGTAAGAAAAAATGAAGATTTTCCTAGATACTGCCAATCTACAATCTATCAAATTATACAATGACATGGGCCTGCTTGATGGAATAACTACCAACCCGTCCTTACTAGCAAAGGAAGGTGGTGACCCGCAAAAGGCAATGGAGGAAATCACCAGAATCATCAAAGGCGATGTTTCCCTTGAGGTAGTTGCAACTGACTACACCGGAATGATGGATGAGGGACACCGACTAAAAAAATATGGTGCAAATGTCGTAATCAAGGTTCCAATGACTGCTGATGGTCTCAAAGCTTGCAAGAGCCTCACCTCAGAAGGCATATCAGTTAACGTTACTCTCGTGTTCTCGCCAAACCAAGCACTATTGGCAGCAAAGGCAGGTGCAAAATACGTCAGCCCGTTTATTGGCAGACTGGACGATATCGGCCAAGACGGCATGGCACTGATTGCCGAAATAAAGCAGATATTTCAAAATTACAATTTCAAGACCCAGATTTTAGTTGCAAGTGTCAGACACCCAATGCATGTAGTGGAAGCGGCAAAAATTGGTGCAGATGTAGTTACACTACCGCCAGACGTTTTAGGAAAAATGCTCAAGCACCCACTGACTGATAATGGCCTCAAAGCATTTTTGGCTGACTGGGAAAAGCTAAAGCAATCTCAAAAATAGAAAATTCTTCTAACTGTAATCGCTTAAAAGCTAGGGCTTGTTTTATGGTATCATGGATGATGAGGCTCGAAATTTCCAGATAGCGCAGATTGCTGATCTTATGAGCAAAGATAGCCTCGCAATAGACGAGCAAGACCAGCAAAAGCTGGAAAAATATTATTCATACGCGCAAAAAGAGTTCAGCCTGTCCCGCGAAGAATCAGTTGGTTTGATTAATGAAACATTTTTGTATCTCACATTAAAGAATGCAAAAGATGTTGATCCTCTCCAAGACGGAGACAAGTTTGGCGCAGGCTTTAGCTAGTTACTGATCGTAAATCATTAGCTTCTTTTCTTCTAGTAAAGAATGCAGATTGTTAACTGAACGGTACACATCTGCTTCCTTTTTAGCACCAGTGCAGACAAGTTTTCCTGATGCGAATAATAAGATGACAGTTTTTGGGTCAAGCATTCTGTGGATTAGTCCAGGGAACTGTTCTGGCTCGTACATGCTTCTTGGTAGTGTCCTTGCTGCATGTTCTAGGTGAATCTTGCCGCCTAAGTTGATTGCAGCAACAATATTCTGCACGACAATTTCTGCATCATTTTTTATTTTGATTCCGCCTTTACGCAATCTTTCCACTACAGTCTGTACTGCCTTTACTGCCATCTCTTCTGATTTGGCACCTGTACAAACCATCTTGCCAGTTCGGAAAATCAAAGTGGCAGTTCTTGGTGTCTTTAATCGAAATACTAGTCCAGGGAATTGATCTGGATGATATTCAGTATCTGGGAATTTTCTTGTAACTTCGTTTAGGTCGATTTTTTGGTCAACTGAGGCAGAGGCTACTACATTTTCAACGCTTACGATTGGTTTTGTCTGTGGCATTTAAGGTTCTTAAATACCCGCTTTATATATAGTGTCAGTGATACTAGTGGTGGTTTATCCACTGGGTGCGATATTCCTCATCAAAAATCTCAGACGTTATGGTGTCATCCTTGACTTTTGTGCTGGTCAGATCTATATCGAATAATCCTAGCTTGCCTTTGGCAGGAATTGGTATTTTGAACTCTTTTGGCTTTTTTAGCAGAAAGCCAAACGTCTTTTTCGTGAAATAATCATCACTTGCAAAATGAAATTTCTTGTCTGCCTTTAGCTCTGTTTTGGTTTGGTATTTTTTTGTGTCATATAGTATAGCTTTGCCTATGATTGCGCCAGTGACTAAAGCATGATGATCTATTCCGAGTCGCTTGCAGTCATCTAGTTTTATCTTAGATGGGGAGTGAATCAGAAATTCTCCGCGATAGTTTGTGTTCCAGTGCCTGAGCTCAATTGTTTTCTTTCCCTGTATGATTAAACTAGCAAATGGCTGTGAGACAGAAAGGCACTTGAAGCTGGCCAATTACATTCTGATGCTGCATCGGTTTGGGCCCATCTCCAAGTCCGGAATCTGCATTGGAGAAACCGGGATTACGCCCTTGTTGATTTTTATGATCATCGAATAGTTCATCGGTCTTGGTGTTGTGATGCTTACTACCTTTGATACGAATTCTGCCTGGCCTAAATCAAGTAATGGTAAGGTCTTTGCGTTTTTGGTATTGGTGTAGAATAGTCCGTCTTTAGTTGGTGCTATTCCCTCGCCGTGATGTGTTGGAAATATCTTGGTATCATCTGGGAATTTTAGAAGCTTGTTGTGTAAGGTGTCGTATAGTTTTGCTGCAAACTCTTCTGCCTGGTCTCTAAGGTCAGGTCTCCCAATTCCTTCCACAAATAAGATATCTCCGGAGAAAACGTACTTGTCGTCTAGAACAAATGTCATGCCACCTGGCGTGTGGCCTGGCGTGTGAATGACTCTTAGCTGTTTTGTTCCAAACGGTATGGTGTCACCGTCATTGATTTTCTCAGATTCGAGCCTGTATTCTTCGAGGCCAGATAGGTATAGTTTTGCGCCTGATATCTGTGCGAGGTCTTTGGCAGCAGAGACATGGTCTGCGTGTTGGTGTGTGTCAATTACTTTGGTGATCTTGAGGCCTTCCTTTTGTGCAAATTCTACGTACTTTGATGGCGGGTATGTAGGATCAATGACAACTGCCTCTCCATTTGATCCTATGATATGAGAAAGACAGCCCTTGCCGATTTTTTCTACTTGGATTATGGTAACATCATTTTCTTTTAGGGTTGTACCATTGAGCACCTGATTCCAAAGCGACATCCCGCCGACTAGTGAGGTTGCCTCTATTCCGTTTTGAGCTAGCGCAAATGTTGCAACCATGGAGCGATTCCCATGAGAACATATTGTGACAACTTTTTTGTCCTTTGGTATTTGTGATTGTAATTCTGATATGAACAATTGTGATAGTGGAATGTTTACTGCACCAGGAATTCTAAATTCTGAGAACTCTTGCGGCTCTCTTACATCAAGTAAGAATACATCGTCTTGCTTTTTGATTGATGCCCAGAGATTGTCACCATCAATTACTGTATCCTGTGTGCTTTTTACTGTCTGGCCAGTCCATGACTTCATTCCGTCTTTGAGGTAATGCGCATCAAAGCCAAAGCGTGCCATCATTGTTGCATTTTCTTTGGCAGCAGTACTATCATCATCGATTAGTATTATTTTCATGGATGGTGGAAGCTTTGACATTATGATCTGTTTTTGCTGCATTGAGCTGCATATCGCGTTTGCGGCGCCTGAGACATGTCCTTGCATGTAGTTCTCCTTTGCGCGAATGTCCAGGATTATGGCGTTTGATTTTGATTGTAAAACCTGGGATAATTCGTCTGGTGTAATTTCTATGTTCATGTAATTAGGCTCGATTTGTAGCCAAATTTAGAACTTTTGCCATGGATTTTATGGCAAAATGCCTTTTTCAAGAGGAAAATGTAACACAAATGATTCTGATTCCGTAAAATTAATTCTAGAAGTACAAGCATAACGATCTAGATATCCTAACTACTTGTAATTGATCATGAGTGATTTTTTTATATTAATAGATACAATTATGACATGTGAATTTTAACGATAGAAGAAAGCATCTCAGAGAAACCTACAAAACAAGAAAATGCTTTTGGTGTAAAAAACCGGTGAAGGATTGTGATTCTAGGTGTCAATGTGTTTACTGTGTCTTTCATGATAATTTTGATTCATTAGAAGGAAATTATTTGTATATTGTAGCTTGGCTTCGTAAAAACATAAAGCTTTATGATAAATTGTTTGAACAAGGATTAGCTGCAGAATCATTATTGGTTAGAAAATGGAAAAAACGTCAACTTTTCACAATAGAACTTTCTGGTACTAAAATATTGGATTGGACCGCAGATTACGAAATTATTGGTGAAACTAAAGAAAATCACTCACCACCAAATGGTTTTCAAATTATTACACCGTATAACGATTATCGTAGAAAAAAAGACTTACAATTAAGCTACTGTCAAATCTGTGGAACTGATATTGTAAATAGATATTACATAAAACATGAAGCAAAAAAACTTTGTATTTGTATAGGCAGTGAATGTGCACTAGCATTTTGTTTATCCGATGTAATTGTAAATAATCTTAAAAAGCATATGAGAAACATAATCGAAAAAGAATTCAATAAATTAGAAAAATATCTAAAAAATAGTCTAAAGGAAAAAATTGAAACCAATCCAATAAATCGATCAAAATTTGAACGCACATTAGAAAGAATAACACGTCATTTTAGTACAGGTAGAGGCAAATCATTGATACCTGCTCAAGAAATTGCCAAATTATTATTGACATTAGAAAAAGAAGGTTTCAAGGTTTTCAGTAATGGAAAGTCTCCTGTGGTTGCTGCTAAATCTGTAACTTCTAAGGTATTAGAAAAACCAAGAAAACTGGAAGAATCTAACCCTATAAAACAAGAAAATGTATTGAAGATTACCGACGAAAATAGTTCTATTACAACTGAGCTCATTCGTGACGCTATCTTGGCAACAATACGGGAGTTAAGAGGTGTTCATGAGTATGCTGTTAATGAAGTTGAAATAATTCAAGAATTACAAAAACATGGAATATCAATCAGTGAAGCTAATTATAACATTAATGACATGCTGCAAAGAAATGATATTTATGAATTCACATCACATTCTTACAAAATAGCAAATAGGTTGTAGATTTAATTTTAGTTTGCTTGCAAAACTGTAAGCACCCGATTTGGAATGTCCTTGAGCCTTGAGACTGCAAGCGTTTTCTCGTATCCAAGATACCTCAGATTGTTTGCAATTGTAGTAGCTCCAAAGGTGTCATGACCAACACCGATTGCCACCATCTTGATGCCTAACGTCTTGAGTGATTTCACCATGGCGCGAACAGCATCTGGATCTGATGGCTCACCATCTGATAGTGTAAGAAAAATGTCAGGTTTCTTTGATTTTAACACAGGATACATTTTCTGATACACATCAGCCAAAGGAGTTCCACCGTTTGCCTCAATCTGTGCCAGTCTTTTTGCACTAGCATTATTCCATTTCATATCCTCCGGCTTTACCATCCAGCATACCACCTGTTTTTGTGTAGTATTGAATGCAAACACAGAGAACTTTATCTTCAAAAACGACAAGACCTCACATAGTGCCAGTGTTGCCTTTTTGTACTGGACCTGCTGGTCTGTTATGCTGGATGAATGATCAAGTAATATGACAATCTTTGATTTTATTGACTGCTTTACATCCGTGACAAAGGGCTTGTATCCATCAATGTAAGATTCCTCATCAAATTCCTCACCAGATGAAACATGTTGCTCCTTCCAGCTAGTCTTCCATTCCTTGAACTTTGTCTTCAAGTTACTTATCAAGTCCTGATCATAAATTCTGGTTTCATCCACATTTGTAGAGCCCGGAATCTGAATTCCAATGGACTCACTGCCTAGCCCCTTGTTTTCGTTTTTCTTGTCCTCTTCTGATATGACCTTGAATTCCTCTGCGATATTTTTGCCTGATAATATGTTATCAATGTCGATTTTCCCAAAGTCAGTCTCCTTGCTTTGTATGATTTTCTGCATTGCCTTTACGAAATCCTGTGGAGTGACCATCATGCCAGGCCCCTTCCATGGTACGGCAAGTGGTATTGTCACCAGCGCATCAATATTTAGAATACTAAGAATTTCTGGAACTTTTTTCTCAAGCCACTCTGTGTCGTACTTTTTCTCAATTGCCTCTGATACTAGCTCTTTGCCTCGTGCAGTTGCCTTCAAAACCCTATCCACATAGCTTGCCTGGATTTCCCCCTTGATGTCACCTAACAAGAAATTCTGGTAAAATGCCTCGACAATTCTTGTTTTTCCTGCAACATTTGCA
>CAYOBG010000005.1:0-24811 GCA_964402265.1 uncultured Candidatus Nitrosotenuis sp.
GATAGTGAAATGATCTTTTGGCAGTTCTTTCTATAGTCAATGATTGATTCCTTCCATTTTTGTTCAGGAGTTTTGCTCAACGATTAAGAGTGTTATTCTAAAGTTAAAAGAGTTTTGTGTCTAGTGCTTTCTGCCCTTGAACTGCTCTATTCTTTTTTTGAGCTCCGCGTTTTCGTGTCGGAGTCGCTCGTTTTCTTCTTTAGTGATATAGTCAGTTGCCAGCTTGTGGCTCATTGGGTGTCCAGGTGCGAACATGGATGAGCTCATATCGATTAGGCCGGTTGCGTGCTTTAGGTACATTTTGTTAAAGTCGTTTAGTTTGCCAGTAAAGGTAGAGTTTTCCGCGACAATTTTTTCCTTTAGTTTTACAGGATTTGTCCCCATTGGCCCAATCAGTGCCGGAGGATAGCGCAGTCCGCTAAACGGGCTCAAGTTAAATCCAAAAGGATAGCCGTGCATTTCCATGAATGCCTTGATTTCTGTCGGGTTCATTATACCATGCCTAATCTGAAACGGTATTTTTGCTTTGGCATTACGCACGAGATATACTGGGTGGTCAAGGGCCAGGCGTTTTTAATCAAATTGAGCTGATCGCAGATCCTTATAGCGATCAGAGATCGCAGCTGAATCAAGGTATGGGACTCAAACTAAAGCATTGCATAAAATGCAAGAAAAACATCAGCATGGGGGAACTACACAAAATAGTGATGTATGTAGTTCAAGAAAAATTCACCGACCACCATTACGAGCACATAGAGTGCCCCGACAAGTTCACAGTCTAGTCCATGTGTATCCAGACTGGGTACAATTCTCCGTTATCCCTATGATACTTCCACTGGTTTTGCTGCCAGACTGCCTTTTCAAATGATGCCTGAATCGAAGGATGAATCCTTGCATATACATCATCACCGATTAGGATCTGGTTTGGCTTTGCCATGCTCTGAATCTTTGATGCTATATTCATGACAGGTCCCAAAATGTCTACGTGCGATTTTTTGGCATCAGACCCGTATCGTACTATCATGTTTTCTCCATAGTCAATTCCAATTTTTATGGCAAGATCAGGATACTCGTACTGGTTTAGTATGGGGTTGATCCCCTTTTGTATGACAGAGAGCATCGACTTTGCACATAATACGGCACTATCAGACGGCATGAGCTGGTTCTCCTCTGCAGGAAAGTACCCAATTACCGCGTCACCTACAAACTTTAGGACGTATCCACCATGGTGGCGAATTGTCTGGGCCATCTCTTGCGCAAAGCACGTGATTATGATTGCAACCTTGTCTTCAGGTAATTCCAGTGTTATTTGTGTAGAGCCGACTAGGTCCACATACATTACTACCATTTTCATTCTGGAAAAGACGTGCTCTCGAAGAAACGCATCGGATTCGTCCTCTTGCGGCGAATACTCGTATCCGCTTTTTAGTGCACGCCAGACCCTGTTCTGCGTCTCCTTGATTAGGGTCTCAGAATCCACTACCCGTTCAGATGATTTTGATAGCATCATGTCTATGATACCATAGTCTTTTTTCGGCGGACTGTCTGCTGGCTTGATTTTTTCTGGACCACTCATCATATCACCCAAGAATTATTCTAGTGGAAAGCTGACATCGCAAACTGGGCACTTTGCCCTTCTTCCCTTATAAGCGTCATCGTAATACTGGACTACCTCGACATTACAGTTTGAGCACAAAATGCGATTTACTGCCACTTCAATGAAAAATAGGTGGATTTTGTATTTAAGATATTGGTATAAAGCATTAGGATTTTTAGGCTCAAAAAATCCCACAGTTTTGTGCGCCTAGGCAGCAAGAGTAATGACGAATTCTTTACCATACTTGGGGCAAAGTCAGACCAGATTAGCCAGTTGTTCCAAAAAAACATGGAATCCTTGGTAAAGCCAGTATCAGTCAAAGTCATGCTTGGCGATACTACGGTAACTGATCAGACCACGTTTGACCCAGAGGCCGTAGGCAAGTTCTACAACACCATACTAAACAAGCTCAAAAACTGGACCACTCAGGGAATCACTACAACATCAGATGAGGACACACGGCGCATTTTCGTAAAACTAGAGCAAAGCATTGGAAATTACATCATACTATGGCACATGTCATTACAATACCACGCCTTACTATACTACAAGCCAGACATCAAGGTTCAGAGCATCCAAAAGGAGCTAGCCGAAATACTGGATAATACAATAAACAAGGAAAAAGAGCTAGCCGAGCTAACTGATTCCATGATACGTGAGCGCCTAGATATGATGGGCCACAAGGATTTGGATGAGCAGAAATTATTTGAGATATTATTTAATGAGGATAAGCTCCGAGAGGAGATTTCATCAGAGACTGAAAAAAAGACAGATTATGACTTTAAGGCAAAGGACCAGAGAAAAAAAGAACTCTTCAAAGAACTAGACAATTTACTAATGGAGGCATACACTACCACATCAGTACTAATTGACGAGAACCGATTGGTAACAGGCGAGGAGGGGTGTGTGTGCACATTTGATCTTGACTTTGTCAAAAAGAAAGCGCGTGAGGCAATCTTTGATCCAAAAAGGATGAGTGAGCAAACAAAACAAGAAATCATCAAAACCCTAGATGATTTGATTGCCACACTATCCAATTAAGAAATTTTATATCAGACCAAGTTGTGTAATAACAAAAAGCCAAAGGAACAATGAACTATTGCTAGTTCAAGGGGAGAACGTTCCTTTGACCTAATTATGATCGATCGCTTGCAACCTATTTAAGATCTGTGCATGTTTTCATGCCTAAATTGCATCATACAATCAGATGATTTTTGTAATTTGTCAAGAATAGGAACGCGAAATTAAATATAGCAAGGAGCAGGCGAGTTATTCTAATGATTCCCAAATACGAAGACATTCTCAAAATTAGAAATTCTTACGGCAGCATAATTCGCAAAACACCATTACAATATTCAGAGACATTTAGCAAAATGTCAGGCTCCAAGGTTTACCTAAAGGCAGAGTTCCAGCAAAAAACCGGCTCGTTTAAGCTCAGAGGCGCGTATGCAAAAATAAAGTCCATGAGTCCTGAGGAAAAAAAGCACGGAGTCATTGCAGCCTCTGCAGGAAATCATGCACAGGGAGTAGCATATGCATCAAAGCTTGAAAAAATTCCATGTACAATAGTAATGCCGCTTACCGCATCACCCGCAAAGGTTGCAGCAACCCGAGGATATGGCGCCAAAGTAATCCTGGATGGAATCAATTATGACGAGTCCTGGGCAAAGGCACAGCAGATATCAAAAAAGACAGGTGCTAAAATAATCCACGCATTTGATGATCCGCAAATCATAGCAGCAAACGGAGCAATCGGACTAGAAATCCTAGAGGACCTGCCAGATGTTGATGAAATCTATGTCCCAATTGGAGGGGGAGGACTAGCAGCTGGAATTCTAGTTGCAGTAAAAAGCAAAAAACCAAACGTCAAGGTAATCGGAGTAGAGTCAAAGGCGTTTCCCGCAATGAAAAATTCAGTCAAGGCAGGAAGACTCCAAGCAGTAAAGGGTCAGCGAACAATAGCTGATGGCATTGCAGTAAAGATGCCAGGCAAGAACACTTTTCGAATAATCAACGAGCTAATCGATGATATTGTAACAGTAGATGACACCCAGATAGTCAAGACAATGTTTCTTTTAATGGAGCGCTCAAAGAGTGTAGTAGAACCAGCAGGTGCAGTATCACTTGCGTATATTCTTGCATCAAAGCCTGCACAAAACAAAAAAGTCGTACCAATACTGGGTGGCGGAAATGTCGACATGTACTTGCTAGGACAGATTGTATCAAAGGGATTGGCTGCCATGAGCAGAATGGTCAAGATATTCATTTTACTCAAGGACAAGCCAGGTGCACTAAAGGAAGTAGTCGATGAAATCGCATCATTATCAGTTAACATTGTCGAGGTAGTCCATGACAGGCTAAGCTCAGAAATTGATGCGGGAACAGCTGGCGTCACACTAAGCCTTGAAACAGAGGGACGCGAGCACGCACAAAAATTGGTTGCTCACCTAAAGGCAAAAGGAATCCAATTCAAGTTATTGACGTAAGGTTACTTGAATTTTTTCTGAACGAACTTTACTAGTCCTGATTTTTTTAGCTCATCAGATTCTGCTAAAACGGATTTGTGCTGTTTTTCCTTGAATTTTTTGAGTTTTGGTTTTAGCTCAGAGAACTCGTTTGCCAAAATCTTTGCAGCGTACAGTCCGGCATTTGCAGCCTTGTTCACGCCAACAGTAGCAACTGGTGATCCGTTGGGCATCTCAACTATGGATAATAAGGAATCCATTCCTCCGAATGCAGAAACCTTGAACTCGGATTTTTTCTCTGACTTGTCATTGTACACCATTATTGGAACCCCGATTACAGGTATGATAGTATGTGATGCAACCATTCCAGGCAGATGAGCAGAGCCGCCAGCGCCTGCTATAATTACCCGAAATCCGTTTTTTTCTGCATGTTTTGCATATTCTTCCAGTCTTGTCGGGGTACGGTGTGCAGAGACAATCTGATCCTCGTGCAGTATGCCAAAGTCATCCAAGATTTTTGCAGCATTGTGCATTATCTTACTATCAGAGCTAGAGCCCATGATTATGCCAACGATTGGTTTTTTTGGCAACATGATTTTTGAAAACAAAATGATGCTTTTAACAATATCTGATTTTGACGTAACTATTTTTACCGGAGATATCACTTGATGAAATGTTGACGCAGGTTTTGGGCATAATTGGCGGGGGTCAGCTTGGAATGATGCTAACAGAGGCTGCAAAAAAAATGCCAGACCACATCTCAGAGGTAATAGTGCTTGATCCTACGCCAAATTGTTCAGCAGTACAGGTAGGAGCAAAGCAAATTGTGGCGGATTTCAAGGATGAAAAGGCGATTTTGGAGCTTGCATCTAAAGTCGACATTCTCACATATGAGATAGAGTCAGGCAATAGCGAGGTCCTAAAGGCTGCCGAGTCAAAAACTACGATAAACCCATCTCCAGAAACGCTGCGAATAATTCAGGACAAGTTTTTGCAGAAATCATTTCTTGCACAAAATAAGATTCCAGTAACAGATTTTGTTGAAATAAACTCGCTTGATGATCTCAGAGAAAAAATAAAACGCTTTGGCTATCCCGCACTACTAAAGGCAAGACGAGACGCATATGACGGGCGAGGCAATTACAAGATAAAATCAGAGCAAGAACTGGAAAAGGCCTACAACAGTTTTCCGGGAAAAACGCTGATGCTGGAACGATTTGTGGACTTTAAAATGGAAGTCTCTGTAATTGCGGCAAGAAACACCAAGGGCCAAATAGCAACATATCCAGTAGTTGAAAACATACATGAAAACAACATTCTAAGAACTACGATTGCCCCTGCACGTGTACCAGAAAGTGTTGCAGTACAAGCAGAAAAAATCGCACATGATACCATGGATGTGTTGCACGGTGCCGGAGTCTTTGGAATAGAGATGTTTGTCACAAAAGATGACACGGTTCTAATCAATGAGATTGCGCCTCGCGTCCACAATTCTGGGCACCACACATTACAATCAAGTGTAACATCGCAGTTTGAGCAGCACCTAAGGGCAATACTTGGCCTTGAATTAGGTAACACAAAACTGATTCACAAAACCATAATGTACAATATTTTGGGGCCAGATGATTTTGCAGGAAAATACAAAATTTCAGACTTGAAAACAGAAAATCTCTACCTCAAAATGTACGGAAAGGAAGAATCAAAGCCACAAAGAAAGCTAGGCCACTTTAATCTGGTAGATAGCAAAGACACGCTTGGAACAGATGGACTGCTATCATCGCTAGAATCAATAAAAAAACAAATCAAGTTCATCCGGGATTAACGTATGAATACGCAGAATTGACTACTCGCTCTAAACTATACGGCTCAAACTAATATACCAGTTTTGCATTAGATTTCTATCGGATGCAGGGCAGGGACGAACTAATTACAATGCTAAAGCATTTTGACTTGGACGATATCGATGCACAAATGTATATTGGATTATTACAAATCGGACCACTCTCAGTTGGAGGGTTGGCAGCCAAGCTTGACATCGAGCGAGGAAAGGCGTATCGCTCACTTGAAAAATTGCGCAGCCTCGGACTAATCACTACAACCATGACAAACCCAGTAATCTGCAAGCCAGTAGAGCCACAGGAAGCACTAACTAATATCATACAAAGAAAGGAAAACGAATTCATCACAATGCAAAAACTCGCAGGCAAGCTAACTGATGATCTCAAAAACATAACAAGAAACCACCAAGCAATTGATTCTGCAACAGTATCCGTAGTACAAGGAAGGCACAACATCTATTCCAGAATTGGCAAGTTGTTTTCAGATTCAGACTCTATTGTGTATATGATTACAACTGGAAAGGATCTCATCAGAATGTACCACACGTCAATTCCAGAAAAGATCAAGATCTGCAGAGCAAATGGAGGCGAGGTCAGAATAGTAACAGATGTGGATGATCCTACCACACTATCAATATTGTACAAGCTTGGTGCCTCAGAGATCAGAACCGGCAAGCTCCCCTCAAAGAGCAGAATGGTCGTGCATGAGAAAAAGCACCTCATCATGTCTGGAGGAATAAACGAAACGATGGACATGAATGATGACAATGATTCTGTCCTGGATAGCAATTCCATTGAAATGGTTGAAAACATGTACAGTCTTTGTGAGCATCTCTGGAAAAAGTCAAAGCCAGTAGAGCCGCTAAAAAAGTTAGTAAAATAATTTTTCCCATGTTTAGGCAAAATAGGCAAGCTTGCCATTAAATAAATTCAAAAAGGATTAAACTGCAAATCACATGTTGGAACTAGCATCCCTAGATGGAATTAGAATTGTTTTGGCACTTGTAATGCTTGGAATAGCGTGTGCATCAGATATCAAAAAACGCGAAATAAGCGATGTAATCTGGATTGTCTTTGGCGCAATTGCAGTATGCTTGATTCCATTTAGTGGTGAACTCTTAGATGTGTTACTAAAAATCGGCATAGCCATGATAATTGCCCCAATTGCAATTATTGTGTGGAGGTTTGGTCTTTTTGGGGGCGCAGACGCCTTTGCCCTAATAGTTTTAGCTGGACTGGTACCAAATACAACACTCACGGATGGCACCATAACACCATTTACCATTCTAACAAATGCAGTGTTATTCTCAATAATACCAATGCTAGTCAATGTAACTAGAAACGGCATACTGCTTGCCAAAAAGCGCGACATCTTTGAAGGGTTTGAGGAGACAAAAAAGAGAAAGATTCTTGCCATGTTCATTGGGTATAGAGCAGCTAACCCAAAGTTCGGCTTTTCAATTGAGAAAAAAATGGGAAAGAAAAAGCGTCTGAACCTGTCAATTCAGCACGCAGAATATGCAGAGTTTTGTGACAAAAAGGACACTTGGATCACCCCAGGTGTACCATACATGATATTTATCGCAGCGGGATTTGTTGTACAGCTGATATATGGGGATATCATATTTGGTGTGTTTTCTGCACTAAGCCCCGCGTAAAAATCAAAAATTTGTTTGTTTGATAATAACAGACACAAGGTAATACCAACTAGAGAAAATCATCATACTATCATAGGGCATGGCGCAAACTAGTGACTTTGAGAAATTTGGTGGACTAGCCGGAAAAACACTTGATGAGCTAGGCAGTGCAAAGCACGAGCTAGAAGAGCGCGAAGTGCAAATAAGAGAGCTCGCAATGCAGTCAAGTGCAAGATTCACCGAAATAATGAGAGTAAATTCCGAGCTAAAGGGAAAAATCGAGTTCCTCCAAGACCTGACTGCAAATCTGAGTCTCAGAAACGAGGAGCTAGAAAAGAAAAACCGCGAGCTGGAAATACAAAAAACGGAAAACACAAAGCTAGAATCAGACCTGAGACGAAATCTGGAAAAAGTAGTCCTAAAAGAAAAAGAGCTAGAACTGCAGCGTGATCACCTGGAACGCCAAGTAAACGAGAAAACAGACGACCTAATCAAATCTCAAAAGCTTGCAATAATTGGAGAATTAGCATCAAGGATGGCACATGACTTGAGAAACCCACTATCTACCATCAAAAATGTGGTGGAATTAATGGAGAACAAGCAAAAGCTAAGAATTGAGGAAAAAATTGTCTATTACGGAAAATTACATAGAGCAATAGACAGAATCTCACATCAGGTAGATGATGTTTTAGAATATGGTAGGGCAAGTCAGCTAAACTTGCAGCCAGCAAATATCACCAACATGATACGACAGATAGTAACGGATAGCAACCTTCCTGAAACAGTCAGGATAAACATCGAAGACGCAGATCTTAGAATGAATGTAGACATTAGAAAAATTGAGGCAGTAATTACAAACCTTATAGTTAATGCCACTCAGGCAATAGAGAACAAGGGCACAATCAACATACGAATCCTAGATAACAGCTCAAATGCAATAGTTGCAGTAGAGGATTCAGGTCCTGGAATTGAATCATCAGTATTACCAAAGATATTTGATCCATTATTTACCACAAAACAGACAGGCACAGGTCTAGGACTATCAATCTGCAAAAAGATAGTAGAACAACACGGCGGTAATATCACTGTGAAAAACAACCCAACCACATTCATAGTTAGGCTGCCAAAGAGATTTAGCACTCAGGCATGAGTTTTTAGGCAGAAATTGCACGTGCCGCTGGTGTTCACCAGTATGGCAAATCTGTCCTTGGTAAATGTGACATGAAATGACTTTAGCTTACTTTTGTACAAAAAGTTCTTTTTTCCATTTTCAGCAATCTGCCCAGATATCCGAATCAGATTGTCCTCAAGCAAGTGATGCAGTTTTCTATATACTGTTGTGAGTGGAATTTTTGTCTCGTCGGATATTTGTAGTGCAGATTTCGGGTTCTCCATCATCGTACTCAGAATCAATCGCGTGTAGTTATCTGAGAATACCTCTAATGCCTTTTGCTTTTGTTCGTCTTGATCAATTACGATCTCGCGTAATGCATCGGATGACACTTTAGTCGTTATACATATGTCAAAACCACTATTAAACATATAACCAAATCATGAAAACACTCACGAATTGTGGAATCATTACAACCAGTACGATTTATTAGTTAAACAAAAGACGCAGAAAATAATGGCATTAAAGGTCGCACTAGTCATTACCGCAATTTCAATTGCATTGCTTGCAATTTATGGAGCAGATGCAGCTGCCAGTGGATCAGGTGATGGATTTTTGCCATTTGATCACAAAACACGGGGAATCGGACTAGGAGGGCCAGCAATGATACTACCGATAATTGCATATTTTATTTCCCGCAAGGAATCATCAAAACCACTTTCAATAATGCTGTTTGTAACAGGCGCAATGATAATCATTGGAGGGCTGGTCTTTTTGTCAATGCCACCATCAGAAGCAACAGATGAAACACTCAAGTCACGAAGCATAATCGGTGAGGCAGCTCCATTATTTGCAGTTGGAGCATTCCAGATAGCTCTTGGTGCAATCAAGATTAGAAAATGACTATTTGTACCAAGTGCGGTAAAGAATCAAACAAGGTTTACGATTGCACCCATACTAATGACCAGGAATATTGCGTTGAATGTTACACAGAGCTCCACTATTACCTAACTGAAAAACAATGAACGAAATAGCAAATGCCGCGCAGTGGCTAATCGACTTTGTCTCACAATATCTGTACGGAGGAGTCTTTATTGGAGGAATTATTGCCACTACCATACCAGTCTTGCCAAGTGAGGTCCTTTTTCCATTGGCGGGGGTTGTCGCATCACAAAACGGCATGAGTGTGTTTGAGGCAGTTTTACTTGGAATAATTGGAGGTACTGGTGCTACTGTTGCATCCATAATTTTGTATTTTGCATCACTAAAGCTTGGCAGAGAGGCCATAATCAAACACCTAGCAAAGACTAGAATCTCAGAGAAAAGAATAGAGCGAGCAGAACGCTGGTTTCAAAAGTATGGAGAGAAAATGGTGTTCTTGTGTAGGATGGTGCCAGTGTTGCGCGAGCTAATATCAATTCCGGCGGGGATTCTCGGTATGAAGCCACTAAAGTATCTAGCATACACATTTGCCGGATCATGCATCTGGAGTGTTGCATGGACAGTTGCAGGCTATTACCTTGGAGCAAACATCAAAATCTTTTAGTCATAGATTTTAAGACGCAGTCACATCCAAAAAATACATGCAGGCAGTAATTTTGGCAGGCGGATTTGGAAGCAGGCTAAAGCCAATCACAGACTATGTCCCAAAGCCACTCATTCCAATAAACAACATACCATTAATTGAATGGCAGATAAAATACCTAAAAAAATTTGGAGTAGACAAATTCATTCTTTGTACCGGCTACAAGACAGACCAGATTGAAAACTATCTAGACCACAAAGAAAACTTTGGCTGCAAGATTCAGTATTCCATAGAAAAAACTCCACTTGGAACTGGCGGTGCAATAAAAAAGGCAGCAAAACTAGTCAAGGACAAATCATTTCTTGTAATAAATGGCGATGTCATAACCGGGATTGATATCCGCAAATTATACTCACACAAAAACTCTATTGCACTAGTTGAGCTTAGAACTAAATTTGGTACCGTAAATATCACAGATTCCAGAATAACCAAGTTCAAAGAGAAAAAACCACTAGACGATATTTGGATGAATGCCGGCATTTACCATTTAGACAAAAAACTAGTGCCTGAGCTTCCATCAAAAGGCGCAATAGAGGAGACGACATTTCGTAAACTTGCACAAAAAGGAGGCCTTACCGGAATTAAATTCAAAAATGCGTTTTGGCACTCTATAGATTCGCACAAGGATTTGGATGAATGCTCAAAGGCATTAAAAGGCAAAAAACCCTAAGGGGAGCAAACAATGAAACTATCATACAGCCTCGGCTCTTTATTATCGATTAATGATCTGCTGATTTGTGCAGAGAAAACCGCGAAAATAAAGCCAGACACCGTATGGATTCCAGAGACGTGGGGCATGGAAAACTTTGCAATGCTATCAGCAATAGCAGTCAGAACAAAATCCAACATTGGCTCATCTATTATCAACATCTATTCCCGTAGTCCAGCACTTATTGCAATGGGCGCTGCCACAATAGACACATTATCAAACCAAAGGTTGATCCTAGGCCTTGGCACTAGCAGCATACCAATAATTGAAGGATTGCACGGATACAGATTTGAAAATCCACTGCGAAGAATGAAGGAAACTGTAGAAATAATACGATTAGCACTTTCCGGAAAAAAAATCGATTATACCGGCAAGATATTTTCCCTAAAAGGATTTACCTTACTGGTCAGTCCTCCACGCAAAAATATTCCAATCTACATTGCCGCAATAAACCAAAAGATGACTGAGCTAACTTGGAGGATAGGTGATGGAGTAATATTTTATCTCAGACCCATACATGAAATGAAAGACACCATCTCAAAAATGCAGAAAAAAAGAAAGATAGATGTCGCATGCCAAATAATAACAAGTGTTTCAGAGGACGGCAGTCTAGCAAGGGAGCGAGTGCGCAAAACGCTGGCATTTTACATCTCAGTTGGCGAAATCTATAGAAAGTTTTTGGCTGAAAACGGATTCAAAAACGAAACAGACAACATTCATTCCGAATACCTAAAGTCAGGCCTAAAGTCAAATCACGAGCTTGTCACAGATTTGATGCTGGAATCACTCACCATTTGTGGTACTCCCCAAGAATGCAAAAAGCAGATAAAAAAGATCTACGATATTGGCATCACACATCCTATAATCCAGTTCAATCCTATTGGCGATGTCGGAAAATCATTTGATTTACTCACAAAGACATTCAGTGGTGTATGATGAAGGTAGCAGTTGCAGGATATTCAACTGTCAAGTTTTCCCTAGATGACACCCCGATAGAGAGCCTACTTTTTTCCGCAACAAAACAATTATTTGAGAGCACCCGGAATTTATCCCAAAAAGACATTGATGCTGTTTTAGTCTCTACAAATGACAACAAAAAGTACCTTGGCGCCGTACTATCAGAGATTGCTGGAATCACGCCCAAGATCTCCCATAGTGTGGAAAGTCTATGCAATTCAGGCACAAACGCCATTGTTTCTGCGTTTTCCTATGTATCATCAGGCATGGCAGATGTGGTATTGGTGTCTGGTGCAGAGCGATTTGACAGTCCAGGACAGGTCCTAGACTGGGACGTATCAAGAGGCGAATTCAAGCACCCAATTTACTGGGGAAGTATGTTTGCAAAAGCACACAAAAGAAAGTTTGGAACTACAGATGAAGAACTCGCATATGTTTCTGCAAAAAACCACAGAAACGCCCAAGACAACCCATCGGCACATAATCCTAAAAAATATTCCATTGAGGAAATCATGAACTCTAAGAAACTCACAGATGACCTAAGGTTGCTTGATTGTTCAAGATCATGCACCGGAAGCTCAGCAGTCTTGCTTGTATCGGAAAGGGTAGCAAAAAAATTTACAGACTCTCCAGTATGGATAACTGGGATTGGTCAAAAGACCACTTCGGCAAGTTTTACAAAAAATGACCTAACTGAGCTAGACTCCACAACAGATGCCGCATCATACGCATATTCCATGGCAAAAATACAGCCAGACCAAGTCGATGTAGCCGAAGTCCACGACGCGTTTTCCATCTGTGAGATTATGGTTCTAGAGAGTTTGGGAATTGCGCAGAAAGGCAATGCCGGAAAGATGACAACAGAACTATACCACACAAACAGCAAAAAGATTAACCCACGGGGAGGACTAATCGGTGCAGGCCATCCGCTTGGAGCAACAGGAATCGCACAAGTAGCAGAGATTACAAGTCAGCTTCAGGGATTGAGCTCAAAAAGACAGGTAGAAAATGCCAGAATAGGTCTTGTTCAAAACATGTCGGCTGCCGCAACATCATCAACTGTTTTGGTAATGCAGTCATGATCTTTGAATCAGAGTTAAAGAAAGGAAAATTCTCAATAGGCGAGTGCACAAAGTGCCAAAAAGTGACATGGCCGCCAAACGATTTTTGCAGCACTTGCTTTGGCAATCTGAATTGGAGGCAGGTAAAAGAGCCCGGCATCATAATTGAGTATTCTGCAAAGGATGACAAGACCTTTTGCCTTGCAGAGTTTGAGGGGGTGATCCGAGTATTGGGAGTTCTTTCAGGCACGCCAAAAATAGGGCAAAGGGTGCGAATTGCAGGCTTGGGTTTTGAGGACATGGTAAAATTTTCCTTCATTCCAGAGTAAATTCCCAGTCAACTTGAGAAACCCAAATGCTTGATAATACAATAACCTAGTCTTTCTATAATTAGAAATCCTCCAGTAAGTGTTGTCAAATATAATGAAACTAAAGCCCAAGGTCGTCACCAAACCAAAAAAAGACAATGTCAAGATTGCAAGGACTAGAAGGCAGAGAGGATATCACTGGGAAGATACTCTGGTAAAGCGATTTAATTCCCTTGAAAACTGGAAGGCATTCAGGCTTGGCTCGCCAAGCGTAGGGCTGCCAGACATTTTAGCAGTCAGCACAAAGAATAGTTCCATATTTACAATAGAGGCAAAGTCAGGAACCACAAACTCGCTTGTTGTCCCTTATGATCAGATCATACGTTGTCTGAAGTGGGTGGATAATTTCGAGCTATACCAGACCCGCCATGTGATATTTGCATTCAAGTTTCTCTCAAAGAAAAGAATAGGACTGGGCGAATATGAAAAAAGAGAGCTCAGAGAATACTACAAGGTTTGGGACAAGTCAAAACAAATATCTGATTTTGCCTGCAATTATGACGGCACAACACACTCTGTAATTAATGCAAAACGCCAAAGGCTAGACCTAAAAGACTATACCATGCCGTTTGTGAGTAAAAACGCCAAAACTACGCAAGAACTTCCGCAGTAAAAAGTATGATTTAGAATAACTCTTTAATTATCGTCTCACCATATTAGGAATATGAGCTTTGAAGAGTTTGTAGACGAACGAATGCTTGTAAGCCATAATGTGTTTGGCGACAAAGAGATGAAAATAAAGATACTTGAGGTCTCTGATGAACATCCTCCAACACAATGGAAGTTTGGCGACAGGGTAAAGGTAAACAAGATCATAATCACAATAAAGCATCTGAGCACACAGCAAGTAGAAGAAGGAGAATTTGACATAGAGGCAATAGAAAAAGAATTGAGTGCGCGAAGCCATTATACCTCTACTAATCGATGGGTATCAGTAAATGACATCAAAAATGGATACGTGGTAAACAAAAAACACGTCAACCTGATTTCTGATGCTGCCGCACTAGAATACATCACTTTTTAGCAAAATCCAATCCCACATAACTACAGGTATTGTCAATTCCAAGTCAGATTATGTGAATTTTTACTGTAAACATACGATACATATGTATGAGATCGTAAATGTATGGAATACACCTAGGAACTACCTATCATAATAAGGTAGTACTGTTTGTCTGATATAAAATCTCAAATTATTATAAACATGCAACATGTGAGTCAGTCATGGCTGCTCCCAATTTCGGATATTCCAAAATCATGATAGTTGATGATTCTGCGTTAATACGGATGTTGGCATCAGATACCATAAAATCGATAATGCCAGAATGTTCCATAATAGAGTCAGAAAACGGAAGGGATGCAGTAAAGAAATTCACGGAACTGCAGCCAGACGTAGTTTTTATGGATGTAGACATGCCCGTAGTTAACGGGTTTATCGCATTAAACGTGATAAAAAACAATCAGCAAAACGCAAGAATTGTCATGATGACTGGTGATCAAAGAGAGGAAATCCGTGAAAAGGCAGCCCATCTTGGGGCACATGGGTTTCTGACCAAGCCGTTTGACACAAAAGATGTAATCGAAGTTTTAAAAGAGTTATAGAATTTTTTTGGTTTTTTCGCCGCAAACTATAAGAAAGTATTCTAAAAACATCAGAGCATGCACACAAAAGAGATTTCGATTTCAGGCACGGACTATCGCATAACACTAACGGATCAGCTGACAAATCAGGTAAACAACCTAAAATCACTATACAGTGCAGCATATGAAGACCCTGAGAGCTTTGAGCAGGTGAGCTCTGAAATCTCCACGGCAATTAATGACATTGCGGCACTTGCAGAACCGCCAGTCTCAGATGATGATTTGGATGGATTTATCCAAGAGATAATCAAGGTAGTTGACAAAAAGGCAGAAGAAATCAAAGAGGAGCTTGAAGGCAAGGGCAATGCCAAGCCAAAAAAGGAAGTAAAGCCGGCCAAGGCCAAATCAAAAAAATAACATCATTTTAGCAACAAATCAGCAAAAAATATGCAGTTTTAGTTATATTCAACATTATAGTAATAATTCTCATGCAAACACACTGTGAGTGCGGCATATGCGGACATTATGAGGAAAGCGAATGCCTCAAAAAAGAATGCAAGTGCTGCATCAACTTTCATGTTCGTTCGGGTACGAAAAAATCCCATTAAAATATCATCAAGCCCAGTCACATTTATGACGAAAATACAAAACCTTGAAGAGTTCAAACAGATCAGAGACACGAAATTTGGTTTTATTGTTACTTTTGACGGAACTACAAACGTTTTGCACCAAAACACCTGCAACAATCTAACTGACGACAAGTTTTCAAATCAAGAGGTATCGCACCACTGGTTTTCATCATTAGCGCTGGCTGAAAAGGCGTTTACCGTTACGATTTGCAATGCGTGCAAACCAGAATAGCTAGTTGTTTTTATAGCAACTACAGTTTTTTGACCAGTGCCTCGAGCAGCCAAACACTTTATGATCTTGACATCCGCAGATAACACATTTTTTGTCTGGCATCTTATTCCCTAAGAATTGATTGAATATGGCCTATTAGATTTTTTTCAGACAAGGCATCAAGTATTGTCAGGCGCAGATTCTTGAGCCGCATGGAATCCTCAGAGTATAATGCAGATAACATTTCTATTTCTCTGGTAAAATCATGGTTAGTCAGATAGGCGCGCATTGGTGTGACTAGGTGTTGATAGTCGGAAAACTCTTGTTTGTTTGCAGATAACTTGTTAGATAGCGCTGAAAACAGGCCGGCTATTCTAGCTGATTCTCTCTTTATTACTTCAAGATCACCTGACTTGTCCTTGATGTGTTCAAGTAGTGTATACGAGTCAGCGACTTGCTGTAAAATGCCTTTTACATATTGGTCAGATATCATTTTCTTTTTCTCATGTCACACCATTCAAAAAGCTTAGTTTACCATTTGATATCAAAATATTAGCAATTCAAATTTAAAGCAGTGGTATTATTGGCAATCTAGATTGAACGATAACGCTTACCTAAGATGCATAGATCCGTCATGCGGTCTGGAATATCCAATTAACTCTAGAAACATCGAGTGTGAGCGAGGCCATTTGCTTGATGTAAAATACAAAAAAACACCATCCCCAGAACTAAAAGAATTATTCTACAACAGAAGAAACCCACAGGGAAACATTTTCAATGAAAGCGGAGTCTGGCGGTTTCGGGAATTGCTCAATTTCTGTCAAATAGATACGGGAAATAAGGAAGAATGCTCAAAGTATTTGGTATCACTTGATGGCGCAGAGGGAAGGCAGTCAAAACCATACCAAATGTCCAAGGTTGCAGATTTTATTGGTATAAACCATGACAAGTTATGGCTACAGCCAGAAGGATACAACCCAAGCGGCTCGTTTAAGGACAATGGCATGTCAACTGCCGTAACACACGCAAAGCTAATCGGCGCAAAAAAGATCATTTGCGCATCAACTGGTAACACTTCAGCAGCTGCTGCAATGTATGCAGCAAATGAGAACATGAACTGTGATGTGTACATTCCCGCAGGTCAGATTGCCCCAGGCAAGCTATCTCAGGCATACCAATTTGGGGCGCAAATTGTGCAGGTGCAGGGAAATTTTGATGATGCACTAGCAAAATCACTAGATGACGCAAAACATCATGACGGATACACTGTAAACTCAGTCAACCCATTTAGAATAGAAGGACAGAAAACCATTCCATATCGTGCAATTGAATACCTGAATTGGAATGCCCCGGACTGGATTGTATATCCTGGGGGTGCACTAGGCAACATTTCAAGTTGCGGCAAGGCATTAATGGAGTTATACGAGTGGGGTTGGATTAAAAAAGTTCCAAGAATCGCAGTGATAAATTCAGAGGGCGCAAGTACGTTGTATGATTTGTACAATGGGGAATTTGAAGGACAGAAACTAAGATGGAATAAAGGCAAACCAGATACAGATTTGATAAAAAGATACTATTCCCATCTAGACCAGAAAGGAATTAGACCCAAAACAAAGGCAACCGCAATTCAGATCGGTAGACCTGCAAATATTCTCAAAGGGTTGCGAGCATTAGAATTCACAAATGGCGTGGTAGAAAAAGTATCAGATTCTGAGATGCTTGATGGCATGTCAATTGTTGGATTAAATGGGTTTGATTGTGAGATGGCATCAGGTGCCTCCCCTGCAGGAATTAAGAAACTAGTTGAAAAGGGAATAATCAAAAAAGATGATGTCGTAGTCGGGATTCTCACAGGCAGGCAAAAAGACTCTAGCCTTCCAGTAGACTATCACAATAATCCGCAAAACAAATTTGCGATTCCCCCAAGGGACTAAACAAGTTTTATCACTCTAGGCACAAATAATGTGATATTGGTTTATTAGATGAAGAAAACAAAAATTATCACATAATTGGCAGCGGGTTCTAAAAAGGCAGTCTATGCTGCCCTGTTTGGAAATTTAGGCATAGCAATCACAAAATTCATTGCGGCGTTTCTTACTGGCAGTGCGGCAATGTGGGCAGAGGCATACCACTCTGCATCAGATACATTTAATCAAATTTTGATTTTGTTTGGCATCAAAACAAGTGCAAAGGCTGCTAGTCATCAGCACCAGTTTGGACATGGAAGGGAGTTGTATTTTTGGTCATTTATTGTTGCGACAATGATTTTTGGAATATCTGGAATTTTGTCATTGGAACAAGGAGCTGCATCATTATTAGAAGAATTTCACAGTATCAGGGATTCTCAGATAAGCTATATTGTATTAGCAATAGCATTTGGCTTTGAGGGAAATGCCCTAAGAGTCGCGCTAAAACAATTCATAAGAGAGATTAGAGAAAAAGGCGAAAAAATCAGTTTTTCATCAATGATTGAGCATTTCAAAGAAAGTAAAGATATTGCATTATTGACTGTAATAGTTGAAGATTGTGCGGCATTACTTGGAATAATTATTGCAGCGTTTGGAATATTCCTGTCAGATATCACTGGAAACGCAGTCTATGATGCAATTGCGTCCTTGTTGATTGGTAGTATTTTGATGTTTTTTGCCTTTTTCCTGGCAAAGGAAAACAGGGGCTTACTCATTGGCGAGTCAGTCACCAATAGAGAATACAAAAGAATTGTCAAATCAATTCAAGAAATTCCAGAAGTAAACAAGCTTATCACCATGAGAACCATGCACTTGAGCCCAGAAGACATACTGGTAGGGGTTCAGGTGAATCTCATTAACAATCTAGACACTGACAAAATAGAAACAGTCACCGATGTTATAGAGCAAAAAATAATGGAAATAATCCCAAATACGAACCGAGATCACATTTTTGTTGAAATAGAGCGAGAGCGAAAAAGCTAGTTATTTCTTGGCAAAGAATTCTTCCAGAGCCTTTTTCTTTTCTTCCATGTGAAATAGGCTTTCCGTATGACGGAACGACTCGTCATATGATTTTTGGAATAGCATTGCCTGCATCAAAATGTGGTTTTCTGGGATGACAATTCCTGTTTGATCATCAGAGTAAACCATTTTGATTGTATCACCAATTGCCTCAATCATGTTAGCGTGAATGTGAATCATGTTGGTATCCTTGAAGCTAAACTTCATAGATTCAGCAGCATCACGGATTTGTTTTGTGCCTTTTGCAGTCCAGAGGGTAGCAACGCCATGCTCATCTTTGTATAGTTCCAAGATTTCAGATGGGTTTGGAGCAGTATCTTTGAATCGTATGCTCATCATGTGGACGTGCATTTGTCGTGTCGGGACCTTGATTGCCTGAATGAATAATGGAGTATCTTTTCCCATGTAGAATTTTACATCATCTTGGTGATGTGGATTTGGAGACCATTCTACTGTGTCTGGAACGGATTTTTCTGTCTGCTCAAGGTCTGCCCACCTTCTGATCAGTATTGCGTCAAATCTTACCAATTGTGAGTGATATTTTTCTCGCAACGGTTGAAGAATGCGTCCCATTCCAGTTACGTTACAGCTTCCCTGCATTACGTGCTTTTTGCCAAATGCCTCAGTGTAGTTTACACGAGAATTAAACAATAAATCAGATACTGCTTTATCTCCAAAAACAGATTCACCACCCTGATAGATTGCCATCAGCCCTCTTGGTTCGTAGAGTTGTTTTTTGTTTTGATATCCAACGCCGCCAGGCGCACCATCAATTACAAGATCACAGTCATCGAGTGCTTCTTCAATACTGCCTTTGATTTTGTAATTTTTAAAAAAGTCAATGCTTTTTTGAGGAACATAAACGTCAAATCCACGAGATATTGCATCGTTTACCTTTTCATCTGGGGAAAATTTACCCACGCCGATTACTTTGATTTCAGGATCGTCCTTGATGAATTGTGCAATTCGGTTTCCGATTGAGCCATACCCATTCACAAAGACTTTCTTCATGGTTTTGTCCCATGTATCGGGATTTATTTAGATTTCACAGAAATCAGGTACCAGGTTCAGATATTGGTGCAATGATATTATTTTGTTCATCCCTTATTGAATCAAATTTTGAGACCGCGTTTTGTAGTCCAGTGTTTACTCGCTGTGCCGTGCCTTCTTTGCTGATCATTGGAGAGAGCGTAAAGTATGCCAAAACCAATAACGACGAAAGGGCTGCGACAACAGTCAGTACCCAAAGCTTGTCACCGGACATGAATTACAGTTAGCATCATTTTAGATTAATGTGGATGTGTTCGAGTTGCACAAAACAACTAAATTCATCCAATTTTGAGCAATTCTTGTGATACACGCCCCATCATTAGGTATTGGTGCAGGGATTGCGGCTGCTATCATAATCGGCGTGTTTTTTGTCATCGGTGGGTCAGCATCAGATACAGGTTTTAAGAAAGAAGACATCAAGCCTGCAGATACAAAAATCTTGCAAGAACAAGAACCCCAACAAATTCAGATGTCGGTTTTTTCAGATAACTCATCCCCAGTCTTAGGCAGTGCAGATGCGCCAATTACAATAATAGAGTTTGGCGATTACCAGTGTTTTTACTGTAACAAATTCTTCCATGAGACAGAAGATCAGATAAATGAAAATTATATCAAAACTGGCAAGGCCAAACTAATATTCAAAGACTTTACGATAATCGGTTCAGATTCTGTTGTTGCAGCCCATGCCGCACATTGTGCAGATGAACAGGGCAAGTTCTGGGAATATCACGATACACTATACAATCACTGGAACGGCGAAAATAATGGATGGGCATCAGCACAAAACCAGTTGACATTTGCCCAAGACCTAGGCCTTGATATGGACAAATTCACAGAATGCATGTCAAGTGAGAAATACAAACAAAAAATCCAGTCAAGCTCAGAAGACGCAAAAACACTTGGTCTAACAGGAACGCCTGCTTTCTTCGTGATTGGTCCAAACGACAAGATAGTCAAGGTTCCTGGTGCTCAACCCTACGATGTCTTTGTTGATATCCTGGAGTCAGATGAACTCAAATCAGAATAGAATCAGCATTTTAATAAAAAATGGAATTTAGTTGCGTAAAAGACTGTTCACAGTGCTGTGTTGAACGAGAGTATTATCCTTCAAAAAAATTTGGCAAAATCGGCGTTTTGATACTCCCAGATGAAAAACAAAGAATTGAATCATTGGCAAAAGAACACGGAATCAACGTTCAAATTCTGCCAAGAATTGGATTATCAAGTCAAAGTTCTGGCCCTGAAAAGATAATTGCGTACCAAATGATGGGAAAAGAACAAAACGGAAACACCTGTCCGTTTTTAGATACAGAATCAAAATCAAGATCACCTCACGGAGGATTTGTTTGCAGAATTTATGAACAGAGACCACTTGCATGTAGAGCATATCCACTCATAGAAATAGAACCGATAACACTAGACTCAAAATGCAAGTTCTGTCAAAATCACAACACGGCAGACTCTAATCTAAACTCAGAAATCGAGTCGCTCATTCAGATACAAAACAAAATGAATGCAGACATGCCCATAATTTGGAGATACGCCACAGGCATTGGCAATCAAGAAGATACTTCACTGATCCGCATAGGCTGGATCAAAGAAGAATGATCCTAATTTTGTAAATTCAAATCAAAACTACGTTCAATGCGCAAATATTTTCTTAAAAAAACACATTTTAACGAATTTTCATAAATTTACATATCATTACTTGATAGTGGAACAGATTTAGCTGACAACCCTTATATTCAAAAATCCAAAGGGTAGCTCATGGCAGCAGGTATAGACGATATTGCCATTTACATTCCAAGATTGTTTGTAGATTCAACTGATTTTGCAACAGCCAGAGGAGTAGACCCAGTAAAACTAAAGCAGGGTTTAGGCATATCACAGATGGCAATAGTAGACTCTAATCAAGACCCGGCGTGCCTTGCAGCAAATGCATGCTTAAAGATTATGCAACGCAACAAAATTGCCCCAAAGGATGTCGGAAGGCTTTACGTTGCAACCGAGTCAGCACTGGATGAATCAAAAGCGCTAAATTCGTATGTGATAGGCATGTTGGAGCAGGTTTACGGAGAGGGTTCCTTTGAGCATTGTGGCGGAATAGAATGCAAGTTTGCATGTGTTTCTGGTTCTTATGCCCTTTATGATAATGCGAATTGGATTCGAGCTGGCGAAGCAGAAGGAAAGCATGCCATAGTGGTAGTATCAGATATTGCAAAATATGATATGGGTTCTTCTGGCGAATATACACAGGGAGCAGGCGCCATTGCTATGCTTCTAAATGATAATCCAAGATTATTACAATTTGACTCTAAGGTAACATCGACTTCAATCAAGAATGAATATGATTTCTACAGACCATTCGGAAAGGAAACGCCAATTGTTCATGGACAGTATTCCAATTTACTATACTTGATTCAGGTCAAAAAGGCATTTGAGGCTTACAAGAAAAAGGCCACAGACATGGGATTAATCAAGCTAAACGAAGGAGAGACCATTCTAGACCACATTGATTATCTGTGCATGCACTTACCATATTCCAATATGGGTAAGAAGGCACTCTCATATTTGCTACGAAGAGAATGGAGAGGACTCCCCAGATGGAAAAGAATCATAGAACAGACAGGCGTGGAGGAGCCAGTTCCCAAAGATCCTCGTGGAACAATAGAGTCAATACTTGCCGATGAGGAATATATGGGCAAAGACCACGCATTCAATAAGTTATTCACCAAGACAAAAGAGTACCAGGCATTCTATGAGGACAAGCTTGCAAGTTCCCTGATTGCATCATCGATGATTGGCAATTTGTACACCGCGTCACTATATCTTGGATTTAGAAGTTGCTTGGAATTTGAATTCCAAAAAGGTGTTGAGCTTGAAGGAAAAAGATTCGGTTTTGGATCATACGGAAGTGGAAGCAGCGCAATGGTGTTTTCAGGTATTGTTCAGCCAGCATACAAAGAGGTTGTCAAGAACATGAATTTAGAAGCCGAAATTGGTGAGCGTGTCAAACTATCGCTTAAAGATTATGAGGAAATTCACGAAAATAAACGCAGCCCAACACAAAGTCTCCTAAACGGCAAAAATGAGTTTGTTCTAGTCAGCGTGGAAAAATCTCCAGAAAGTAGAGGAGAGCGCAAATACGTATTCTGTGAATGACTATTTTCTTGCGTAGATTCCGCCAGCAGCATACGAGATTGCAATAAACAACCTAGAAAGCAAAACTTCCAGATCTTGTAATGGTATCAACGAGGTATCAATCAATACAGCGATAGGAAGTGATGCTAATGCTATGCTGCCCACAATCATTTGTTCTTTGTTGTCCTGATTACTGAATTTTTTCATGATCAGGTATGTTGAGAGATTTCCAAGTCCAATGCCAAGAAGTATCAGATATTGCAACAGGTATGGGAATACTCCAATTGTAACAAACGGTCCTGCCCAACATATTCCATTTATTGCGCTAATGTGCTTTGGCCACTGGATACTATTTTTCATTCGTTGTCGAATCAATGGCAGAATTTTGGAAAATTTCCTAAATCCGATGCATACAATGACGGAAAAGCTACCAATCCACACAATTGCATAATAATATGACGGGAGATTGATGACAAATACAATTTCACTCAGTATTGCGCCCGCAGATACTGCAATTGCTACACAAATGAAAAGAAAGCCAAATGCCTTTCGTATTTCAATTGAAGATTCCATAGTTTTGAAAAAAACTACCCAGTTATTATATCAGGCATTCACAAAACAAGAAATTACACATCTGAATTCTCATCATATGGAAGAGTCATTTCCGATCAAGGACATGTTATACAAAACACTAGGAACAATCTCAGAAGAAAAAATAGAACTGCACCTATCAAAAAACAACATAAAGTCTTTAATGCAAGAGATATTATCGATATCAAAAATTGAAACGTTAAGCGGTAATAAAACTGAGAATTATGAAGCCTTTGCAGAATCTCTGATGCACTATATTCTCACTAATACATTAATCACAAGTCAGAGAAAAATCACGTATGACGGTGTTGAAATTGACATCGTAATTCCAGATATTCGAACACTAAACTCATCAAACAACGATGCAATAATCATTTTCTTCCCAAAAACAGACGACATGATATCAATACAGCAAAGATTAGAAAAAATATCGACAGTTCAACCAATCAAGGAAAATATTTGGCTGGTTCAGAGATTGTCATTAGGCCTACCATACAAAACATATGAGTTGGAAGGAAGCCATACATTTGTCAACATTATAGACGACATCAAAAAAATAACATCAAACAAGATACAATCAAAATTTAAAATATTCAAAGTTTAGAAAAAGATTGTAGAGGAGTATTTTGTTGTAAAAATTGTGAAATCTTTTCTACGCTGACATCACGCATGAATGGAATTTTACATATCACATTAACACCGCTCAACGAAACTAGATCTGCTTCAAGATCTTGCACATTATACCCATTCTCAACAATATTGTTTATGACAAGCCCAGAAACCCGAATTCCGAATTTTTTGCATTGGTCTAAAGTAAGCAACGTGTGATTAATTGTTCCAATTTTTGTTCCGGTAACAACGATTGCATCAAGACTCAGATCCTTAATTAGATCCGCAACAAAATAATCCTTCAAAATCGGAGTCATTATCCCACCAATCCCCTCAACCAACACAACGTCGTGTGTTGATTGTAATTTCTCAAAACTTGATAGTACTAGATCTACATCAATCGTTTTCTCCAATTTTCTTGCTGCAAGATACGGCGAGGCAGGAATTGGGAAAAAATATGGGTTTATCAAATTCTCAGGATCATGCGCGCCAGAGGATTTCACAAGTAATGAAACATCTTCTGACTGAAATCTATTTTTTTGTGGCACACCAGTTGCAAATGGCTTCATCACGCCTACATCAGAACCAGAAGCATGCAAAAGTTGAGCCATCCCACATGTAAACACGGTTTTACCTATTCCAGTATCAGTTCCTGTGATGAAAAATGACTTCATACAAGAG
>CAYOBG010000006.1:0-24788 GCA_964402265.1 uncultured Candidatus Nitrosotenuis sp.
ACCTGACAAGGCCTTTGTCGTATGATTCCTCTAGTGCCGTTTTGATTATTTTTGGTGGCATAAAGTCAGGCTCACCTACCTCCATGTGAATTATTTTTTTTCCCTGCTGCTCCAGAGTTTTTGCCTTGAGAAATATTGTGAGGTGGTTTTGCTTTCCGTCTGTCTGAACCTTTATGGATTCGTTTAGCAGGAAATTCAAGAGTTTTTTGCCGGTAGAGTCATCAAGACCAATCTCCTTGCAAAGATCTGAGACCTTTGAGCGGAGCTGGTCTTCTCGTTTCTCATCAAATACTGACAGTCCGCTTGTTTTTTTGAGCTCGCCGATTTGTTTTGCGATACTTGTTCGCTCGTTGAGAAGCCTTAGCATTTGCAGTGTGATGTCGTCTATTTTGTTTCGGAGCTGATCGATGTCTGACATTTTTTTACAAAACTGGTTTTATGAATCCGCCAAACAATGCATGATCAGCCAAAACAAGTGAGACTAGCGAGTCCACTACCGGCGGCGCGCGAGGAACCACACATGGGTCATGTCTTCCCTGGACCTGTAAGGTTGCGGGCTTTTTTGTCTTGATGTCAACTGTGGTTTGCTTTTTTGAAATAGATGATGCGGGCTTGAATGCAACCCGCATTACAATTGGCATTCCGTTGGAGAGTCCTCCTAGTATCCCGCCAGAGTTGTTAGTCTTTGTAGTTATTTTGCCACCCTTTGAGATGTATGGGTCGTTGTTTTGCGAGCCATACAATTCCGAGCCTGCAAAGCCTGAGCCAAACTCGACTCCCTTGACAGATGGAATTGAGTAGATTGCCTTGCTGATATCTGATTCAAGTGAGCTAAATATGGGCTCGCCTAACCCAACTGGGATGTTTGTAGTAGTCGACTCTATTATTCCGCCAAGTGAGTCGCCGCTTTTGCGTGCAGCCAAAATTGAAGAGCGCATTTTTTCCGCAGTCTTTTGGTTTGGGCACCTGACCTCGTTTTGGTAAATCTGTGATTTCATTTTAGAATCAAATTTTTCAGTCATTGATATTTTGCCGATCTTAATGGTATAGGAATTTGTCTCAACACCTAGCGTTACCTTGAGAAGCTTTCTTGCAATTGCGCCACCCATCACATGTGTTGCAGTCAGTCTGCCTGAGAATCGTCCGCCTCCCCGGTAATCATTATACTGATTGTATTTTACTAAAGCAGGATAGTCAGAGTGGCCTGGTCTCATCTTTGTTACTAGATCCTCATAATCTCGTGAATGCTGGTCCTTGTTCCAAATTATCATTGCAATTGGAGCTCCAGTGGTATGCCCTCGAAAAACTCCCGAGAGAATCTCGACTTCGTCGCCTTCCTTTCTCTGTGTGGATACTAGGGACTGGCCTGGCTTTCGTTGGTCAAGCATTTTTTGAATGTCTTTTTCATCTAGTTCTAGGCCTGCAGGACATCCATCAAGAACTGACCCTATGCATCTTCCGTGGCTTTCACCAAAACTAGTTAACACTAGTCTTTGACCAATCGAGCTTCCTGGCATGTCTCAAGGGAAAATCCGCATCTGATGTTTATAACCTATATCGTTGAGATTTTTGCCCCAACCCGATTCATATCGGAGATGAAGCTCGGATATGACACATCAACTGACTCTGGGTCTGAAACGGTACAATCCCCGACATACATTGCGGCAATGCAAAACGCCATGAATAATCTGTGGTCATCTTCTGAGTCTAGGGCAGCGCCTGTGAGTTTGGTTGGCGGATTTAGTATCATGCCGTCTTCCTTTTCAGTGATTTCCAGTCCGAGCTTTCTTAGCTCCCTTACCAGTATGGCGATTCTGTCTGTTTCCTTGAACCTTGCATGTCTTACATTGTATAGTTCCAGTGGGAATGCGCACTTTAGTGCCAGAATCGCAAGCGGTGGCAAAAGGTCTGGCGTATTGGACAGATCAAACTTTCCGCCTAGCAGCTTTTCTGGCGCATCAACCTTGACTGCGTTGTTGTTTAGTGATACATCCACTCCTAGCTTTCCTAAAATGTCAATTATTGCCTCATCCCCCTGAGCCAGATCCCCAATTGAGATCTTGATTGTGAGCTTTTCGCCGACTAGAACGGATGCGGACAAGAGCAGCGCGACACTTGAAAAATCAGTCGGGATGGTAATTGTTGTGTGCTTGTATTCTTGTGGCTCTATCCTGTATTTTTTGTATGGTTCCATGATGTCTACCTCGACTCCGAACTTTTTCATTGTGGATATTGTGGCATCAAGATATGGCTTTGATACCATCTCTGATGTAATGTTTACTGTGATTCCTTTTTCTGTTAATGGTGATGCGATAAATAACGCCGAGATGAACTGACTGGACACATTTCCGGCAATGGAGATTTCACCGCCCTTGATTTTGCCGATTATTTCCACTGGTGGTTTTCCGTCATTTGATGAGCATTTAGCGCCAAGTGTTTCCAGTGCTTCCAGAAGAGCACTCATCGGCCTTTTTCTCAAGGATTCGTCCCCAGTTAATGTGGTCTTTGCGTCTCTCAGGGCAGAAATTGCAGTTGCAATTCTAATTGTTGTGCCGGAATTTGACGCATCAACTGATAGGTCTTCCCCCTCAAACTTTGAGATTCCCTTTATCTTGAGATTGTTTCCGGCTTCGGTGATTTCAGCGCCAAGACTTTTGCACATTTCTATTGTTGCGTTTGTGTCTCGCGATCGTAGTACATTTTTGACAAGGCTTTTTCCATTCACCAATGAGGCCAAAAAGATTGCACGATGCGTGTAACTCTTGTTTGGGGGACACGTAATTGTTCCATTGAGTTTTGATTGCTCTACCTTACAATTCATGGACTTCGGCCTTTTTGTTGTTGATCTCTGATACTATCACAGCTCCCTCATGCTCTGAGAAGACCTTTTTTATTTTTGATGTGTTGTCTTTTTTTACAACCGCTGCAATCGCAGGACCATTTCCAGATACTGATGCGCCAAGTGCACCATTTTCTATTAGACTTGATATGATCTTTGGATCAGAGCCCAAAACAGCAGACGTTGCGTACCCGTTTAGTATCATGGCGTTCCAATAGTCACCATTTTTTGCAAAATTCCACGCCCTACCAAATATCGTATCAAGCGTTCTTAGCTGCTTGATGTCTCCGCGCTTTCTGGACTTTGGGACAAAAATTACTACCTCTAGGTTTGTGGGGGTTTTATCAGACTTGATAATTTTACGTGCCTTGTTGTCAGTTACTATTGTTCCACCAAAGTAGCATGCGCATGCGTCATCATATGCCCCAGTCATGCTCACCTTTGTGGCAAGGGATGCGTCAATTCCTGCAGAAAGTACTTGGGTGTCAGTATAACTTGATTTGAATAATTTGTGACACGCCAATGACACCACTGAAGAAATGGCACTGGAGCTTTTCAATCCGTACCCTGTTGGAATTTCCGATGTGAGTGAGATTTCTATTTTGTTTTTTTCTAGCTCTTTTTTTGGTACTGCAAACTCGACTACCTTGTTTACGAGACGTGAACTTACATTTTGGTTATCAAGCTCAAGCCGAACTCCCTTTCCCTCTGTTGCAGAAACTATTGCCTCAACCTTTGATGATATTCCTAGTGTTGCGCCCTTCCACGTAGCTATTGCATTTACAAGTGAGATTGCGCCGTTTACTGTTGCCTGCACCTTCATTTAGAATCCTCCGAGCAAGACTTTTTTCATTGCGTCATATGGTGCTGGCATCTTGTGCCATATTTCAAATGCTAAAGCGGCTTGGCCTAGCAGCATTTCATATCCATAAATTATTGTAGCTGATTTTTTCTTGCTCTGTGATATTAGGTCTGTATTCATTGGCATGTATATGATATCATATATGACATGGTCTGAATTTATTGCATTAGTGGAAATCGGGCTGGGCTCATTTTTGAGGCCAACAGCTGTTGCGTTTACGATGAACTTGTATTTTGAGACATCTACTTCGTTTAACAAAACCGCATCAGATTCTGCACCAAAACTTGATGCAAATTTTGATAGGTCTTGTGCTTTGTGAATGGTTCTATTTGCTACTGTGATTTTGTGTGCTTTTTCTTTTGCAAAGCCTGCAACTATTGCCCTTGCGGCCCCGCCTGCCCCCAAAACAAGCGCATTTTGTCCTGAAATTGAAATGTTTTTCTTTTTGATTGGCTCTAGGAATCCATCCATGTCGGTGTTGTATCCTACTAGTTTTCCGTTTTCATTTGATACTGTGTTTGCAGCGCCAATTGTCTTGCATTCAGGGCTGGCGCTATCTAAAAAATTCATCATCTCTATTTTGTGTGGGATGGTAACGTTGAATCCTGAAATATTGATCTGTCGGAGCGAATCAATTCCCTCTTTGAGCTCACCGCGCGGAATCCTGTATGCAATATAGGTACAGTCTAAGTTTAGTGCCTTAAAGGCCGCATTGTGAATGCTAGGAGATAGAGAATGCTCTATTGGGTCTCCAATCACTGCAAATGTCCTAGTCATTGTTATTTTTGCAGGCTTTGGAGCGATTTAATCTCATCTAAGCTGAACTGGCCTGGTGCAACCGGTTTGCCAAGTGAGACATAGGTGTATGGGCTTCCAAGGTGAAGGCAGAGAATTCTAGATATTCTGCCATAGTCGCCCATTGCAAATGCAATTAGGCCTGACTTTTGCTTTTTGTACAATGATAATATGGTTGCAGTATCTTGGATGGATTTTGAAGTAGTTACTATTTTGATATAGTTTGAAATCTTTTTCATTTTTTGGTATTTTTGTTCTAGTGTTGTAAATGATGGTGTTTTTTTGAAATCATGCCATGAAACCAAGATTGGAGTCTTTGTTTTTCTGATGTAATTGAGCAGGTCCTTGTTTTTTGCAGCGGCTGAAAACTCTACATCAACAAGATATGGGTTGTATTCTGCAATTAGTTTCAAAATGGAGATTCTCTCTTTTTCTGATCCTCCAAATCTTCCACCCTCTGTCTTTGGTCGTAGGGTGAAAACGCATCTTTTGTGATATTTTTTTGTAATGTCTAGTGTCTTTGGAATCTGGGCCGGTGTGACAAAATCAAATCTGATCTCTGCATAGTCTGATCTTTTTAGTGCCTTTTTGAGCGTGGATAGCACCTTATTTGGTGTGGATTCAGCTATGCTAACACAAGTCTTGTATGTCATTTATTTTTCTAAAATGTACTCGTCGGAGACTTCCATGCCAAAGTGTCTGCCTGTTGCGGATTTTGCGTGAACCAGAACGGCATCGCCTTTTTTGAGATGAGTCACTGACACTAGATGTCCGCCAGGCTTTACAAATCGAATTGTTTCTGCATCCTGCGCTATTATGCCACCGACCTCATCACCGATTTGCGCCTTTATCATCAACATTGGGCGTCGCTCGATTTTGGAGCGACCAACTGTTGCACGTCTTGCCTTTCCATGAGAATTAATTACCAAGACTTCGGCCCCTGTCTCTAGCTCTGATAGGTATTTTGTAGTGCCATCTGGTGATATGGTGTAGCAGTGAACCGCGCCAGCGTTTACTCGGAATGGTCTTGGCGATGTAAACGAAGAGCCAACTGATTCATTGTGGACCAAAAACAAAAAGTTTGATCTAGAGCCAATTAGCATTCCCTCACCCTTGTGCAACATTGACGCAGTGTCTACACAGACTCGCTCACCATCGCCTACTTCTTTGATGTCAATTATCTTTGCCTCTGATAGCTCAAAATTACTGGTACCCAAGTACACCATTGCCTCTTTTACCTCAGCTAGTGTAGATGCCTCAAAGATGACACCATCTACTCCAATTTCTAGAATGGAAAACATCTTTCGCACCTCTTCTGGAGTGCGGGCAAGCGCAAAGATCTCTGTGTGGATTTTGTGCAGCTTTGCGATGATGTTTTCCAGCGGAATTATCTTCCAGTCCATTACCTCTATAATTACAAAGTCAAGGCCCTTCTTTGCCTCGGAAAATATCTTCTCAATGTCTGCATTTGATAGGACCTTGAATTTCTTGCCTACCTTCTTTCCCTTTGGCTTTGCTGCGTCTTTTTCAAGTACTATGTATTTTGCAGCAGACGATGGATACACTGATGCAAGCTTTGACTTTGGGGGAATTGACTTTGGGTCTGCGTATACTGTTTTGATTCCCTCGTTTTCTAATCCTGCCAGAAATTTGGCAAGGCCTGCCTTGCCTATATTTGGCAAGATGATTAGTTCTCTACTTTTTTCCAATTCTCTTTGCTGCGTCTTTTGCAGATTCCTTTCTGAAAATTATGCCGGCTAGTGCATCGACTATTTGATCTGGATTTTTGTGTGCAAAAATGTTACGGCCATAAGTTACGCCCTTGGCCCCTGCCTTCATCGCGTCTTCTGTCATTTGTAATACGTCTTCGTCTGTCTTTGCCTTTGGTCCGCCCGCAATTACAACCGGGACTGGTGTGCTCTTTACTATCTTTGAAAATGAATCAATATCACCTGTGTATAGTGTTTTTACAATGTCTGCCCCAAGCTCAGCACCAATTCTTGCAACATGACCTACTATTTCCGGGTCGTGTGGGTTCTTGACGTTCTCCCCCCTCGGGTACATCATTGCCAATAACGGCATATTCCACTTGTGGCAGTCATCTGCTATTTTGCCAAGCTGCTCTAGCATTTCTGGCTCTTCCTTTCCGCCAACGTTAATGTGGAGTGATACTCCATCTGCTCCAAGTCGTAGTGCTTCCTCAACACTGCCTGAGAGCATCTTTCTGTTTGGTGACATGGAAAGTGATGTGCTTGATGAAAAGTGTACTAGTATTCCAATACGTGTTGGTCTTGGAAGCGTTTTGATAATTCCCTTGTTGATTATAACACTGGTCAGTCCGCGCGTTTCGCATTTTTGTATTACTTCTGCAGGACTTGATAGGCCTTCAATTGGGCCGCTGGAGATTCCGTGGTCCATTGGAATGCAAAGCATTCGTCCTTTGCGCAAAATTCTGTCCATTCTGATTTGGAGGCCCGTGACCATGGCGGATCTCGCCTACCTACCCTAATTAAAAATAACGTACTTGATGTCTTGGCAAGCCTAGTCAGGATTAAATAATATGCCAAGACCACCAAAGGCACTTGAGTCAGATAACTGAGCAAATTCACGCAAGTCAAATTGGTGACATTTTAGAAAACGCATTGCACGGGATTCGACCTAACAGACATGACATTCTAAGACTGCTCAAGTCTGATGATGTGCACCTGATGGGCCTAGTGTCTGGACACCTAACACAAAAGCGATTTGGCAAAAAGGCCTCCTTTGTGAATAATATCATTCTAAATTATACAAATGTCTGTATTACTGACTGCAAGTTTTGCGCATTTTATCGCTCACCAGGTGATGATGAATCCTACACATTATCACTTGACCAAATTGAGGCGCGAGTCAAGACAGCAGCTGAGATGTTCAAGATTCGCCAGGTTCTGATTCAGGGAGGGCACAACCCTAACCTTGGAATAGAATACTATGAAGACGCATTCAAAATGATTCGAACCAAATATCCGCAAATAGGAGTACATGGCTTGTCTGCGTCTGAAATCGACATGATTGCGCGAGTTGAGAAAACCTCTACAAAAGAAGTCCTATCAAGACTAAAAGACTCTGGATTACAATCAATTCCCGGTGCCGGTGCAGAAATTCTAGTTGATACTGTCAAAGATGTAATCAGTCCAAAAAAGATCTCTAGTGATGACTGGCTTCGAATAATGGATGAGGCACATTCCATTGGACTGCCGGCATCAGCTACTATGATGTATGGACATGTGGAGTCCCTTGATGATGTGGCGGATCATTTCGATAAAATAATCACACTGCAAGAAAAGACAAAGGGATTCATGGCGTTTATTCCATGGAACTTTGAGCCAAACAACACTCTGATGCAAAAGGAAAAAATCGTGACATTTGGCGTTGGCGGAACGCAGCTACTCAAAATGATTGCAATATCTAGACTGGTCTTTGATGGTTTGATTAATCACATCCAGTCATCATGGCTTACAAATGGCGTGGGAATGGCACAGATTGCTTTACAGTATGGGGCAGATGACTTTGGAGGAACTTTGATTGGAGAAGAGGTCGTGTCATGCACTGGTGCACGCTCAACTGAGTTGACAGGCCAGAAAATAATTGATGCAATACACCAGATTGGGTATTCAGTAGAAGAGCGAGATAATTTCTATAATCTAGTTAGAATGTACTAGATCCCGTAGCTAGACCATCTGGAATCAACTAGGTTCTTCGTGGGTTCATCCACTGCGACTTTTTCTTGAATTTCCCTTGTGAATCCTTCTTCCTTTGTTTTCTGGGTGGCATCAATTCCTAGCTTGGAACCAAAATTGACCAAGGGTGACGCAGGATCTAGTGTATCCGTTGGAGTGTTGTTTATGATGGTACAGTCTCGTGCGGCATCGGCTCGTGTGGTGATTGCCCAGATTACATCGTTGAGATCATGTACGTTGATATCATCATCTACTACAATGAACATTTTTGTTAGTGCAAGCTGTCCTGTGCCCCAAAGACCCATCATTACTTTTTTTGCCTGGCCTGGATAGCGTTTTTTGATTGAAATAATTGCCATTCCCTGAAACCAGCCAGCTGCTGGCATTGCAAAATCGACTACCTCTGGGTGGAACATTCGAATCAATGGCAGAAATGATCTTTCAATTACCTTGCCAATGTATGCGTCCTCAAGAATTGGCTTGCCAACTATTGTGGTAAGATAGATTGGCTTTTGTCGTCGCATAACGCCTGTCAGGGTAAATGTTGGATATGGTTCCACTGGGGTATAGTACCCCGTGTGATCACCAAACGGACCCTCATCTCTAATGTCAGCTGGATCAACATATCCTTCCAAAACAATTTCTGCATTTGCTGGAACCTCCAAGTCTATGGTTTTGCATTTTACGGTCTTGATTCCCTTTTGTCTTGTAATTCCTGCAAAGAGATACTTGTCTAGTCCTTCGGGAACTGGGGCTATTGCAGAAAACACCGTTGCAGGCTCTGCGCCAATTATTATTGCGACTGGAATTTTTTCGCCCTTTTCTTTTGTGATGTCTCCATGGTGTGCACCACGTTTGTGTTTTTGCCAGTGCATCAGTGCATGAGTATCATCTAGTATTTGCATTCTGTACACTCCAAGATTTCGCACGCCAGTCTCTGGGTGCTTTGTTGCAACCAAACCAAGCGTGATGAATCGTCCTGCGTCTTTGTGCCATGTTTTTAAAATTGGAATTTTATTAAATGATGGAGAGTCGTCTGTTACCTCAGTTACCGGACCTGACTTTTCTAATTTTGGAAAGACTTCGCCCATCTTTGATAGTTCTGGAAGCTTTTTCATCTTGTTCAAAAATCCGGAAGGCACTTCCATCTTTGTCATATCGACAATTCTTTGGCCAATGTCTGTAAAGTCGTCCATCTCAAGGCCAATCTGGAGTCGCTTGATTGAGCCAAAGGCGTTTCCTAAGACTGGCATGTCGTATCCTTTTACATTTTCAAATAATATCGCAGGACCGTTCCCATACATTGTTCTGCGCAAAATCTCTGCAATCTCTAAATTGGAATCAACCTGAGTCTTGACCCGCTTTAGCTCACCCGCCTTTTCTAGTTCTTGAATGAACTCAGTTGTGTCCTCAATTGGCAATATTGTCGGTTTGCCCAAATGTAGTATAAAGCTTGACTGTTATGGTATGGCGGCAAAAAAACTAACAAAGGCATTTTAATTAGCAAACAAAACTCTTTCCAATTGAGTGCTGAGAAATGCGTAGTGTGCAAGGGCAAGGGCACAATTGAGCTGCTAGGGGCGCAATGCCCGTTTTGTAATGGGTCTGGTGAATATACCAAGTCCGCTGAGAGCTATCTTAAGACACACATTTGCCAGTGCATATTTTTGGATAGAAAGACATGTCCTGTTTGCGGAAAGAGGTGTCACCATGACACTCCAAACAAACCAAAGATACTAGTCGGACCTGTATGATTATTGTATTGGGGGAAGCTCGCTTTTCTTTCCGTGGCCGCCGGATCCGAACTTGCAGTAAAAGCAAAGATCTGACTGCATATGTGTCAGCTTTTCAAGCTGGATTGCGCCAATCTTTAATGCGATTTTGGTTAGAATTTTGTACTTGAATGGCATTGCTGGTATGACTTCTTCCATGTAGACCTTGTAGTGTTCTGGACAAAACTTGAGTGTCACCTTTGTTGGCTCTTTACTGGTCTGGTTTACGGTTCTTGCAAAATTGATCTGCTCTCGGACATACTCGTGTTTTGGACACGGACAGTCCTTTCCTCCAGGATGCTTGTATGCTGGGGTGTTTTTCCAGTCAAAATCCGGAAACTCTTTCTCAAAATCATCCATTGGGTAGTGTAGTTTGCTCGTTCTATTAAATTTGATCCGATGTCATCCCTGGGGTTTATCCAAATGTAAATAAACCCCGCCTCGGGCAGTTAGGTTACATGTCTAGTGTTAAATCCACTAAAAAAGACTTGGAAGCAAAAATTGCAGAATTAGAAGAAAAACTTGCAAAATTAGCTACTCAATTTGAAACACGTGCACAAACAACTGCACCTCCAGCACCAAAACCACAGACGCAAACACCGCCACCACCACAAGTTCAAACACCCCAACCAGAACCAAAACCACAGACAACTGCACCACCAGCACCAAAGCCAGAGGCAAAACCAGAGCCAGTGGCAGTTTGGGACCAATGGAAAAGTGCACCAATGTCAGACTTTCACACATACAGAGCTAAGGTAACTGGCTATTCACCAGCACCAAACAGATACTTTGCAAGCAAACACGTACAGCAGGCAAGCGTTCCAACATCAGATTGGAGCCTCCAAAAGGCAAAGGTAACAGGCTACACACAGCCTTCAAACAAGTACTTTGCAACAAGGGAGAAGCTTGCATACCATCCAAGGCAGAAATACTTTGGAGGATATGGTATCGTATCAACTGCAGCGGGTTCTGCACAGACAACAGCACCACCACCGGCACCAAAGCCAAACCCGACTCGTGGCTCTATGCCAAAAGGCTTCTAAATTTTCTTATATATTTTTGAATAATTTTTACCGGACGGTGTGATCGGTTCCACTTTTGGAATTGTGGTTTTACAGTCTTTTCTTGCAAAAATCGTCCTATTATGAAAAAATAATTGAACTCTTTGCATCATACTGGAACAAAATGTAAATAAACTATTGAGGTATCAGGAAAACCACATGGCTGGAACTACTAAATCTACAAAAAAGGATTTGGAAACAAAAATTGCAGAATTAGAAGAAAAACTTGCAAAACTATCTAGTCAGTTCGAATCAAAACCACAAACGACAGCTCCTCCACCACCAGCACCAAAACCACAAACAACGGCGCCTCCGCCAGCCCCCAAGCCGGCGCCAGCGCCAGAACCAAAACCACAGACAACTGCACCACCAGCACCAAAGCCAGAGGCAAAACCAGAGCCAGTGGCAGTTTGGGACCAATGGAAAAGTGCACCAATGTCAGACTTTCACACATACAGAGCTAAGGTAACTGGCTATTCACCAGCACCAAACAGATACTTTGCAAGCAAACACGTACAGCAGGCAAGCGTTCCAACATCAGATTGGAGCCTCCAAAAGGCAAAGGTAACAGGCTACACACAGCCTTCAAACAAGTACTTTGCAACAAGGGAGAAGCTTGCATACCATCCAAGGCAGAAATACTTTGGAGGATATGGTATCGTATCAACTGCAGCGGGTTCTGCACAGACAACAGCACCACCACCGGCACCACCGAAACCGAACCCAACTCGAGGTTCTCTTCCAGCTGGATCAAAGCCAGCAGAAACGGCTAGCTCAGGTGGGCAACATTCAAGAAAGGAACAGCTTGAGGCATATGAAAAAGAATACGTGGCAAGAGTTCAGCAACAGCATGAACAAGCAAAGGCACCACCTCCACCACCACAACCAAGTGGCTCGACTCGAGGTTCTCTGCCAGCTGGATTCAAACCAGTAGCACAAGCTCCACCACCACCAGCACCAAAACCAAATCCAACACGCGGCAGTCTGCCAAAAGGTTTCTAAAACCTAAAATCTTCTTTTCTTTTAATTTGCTAGAGCAGCTAGTACTTCTTCTGCATGTCCCTTTGGTTTCACACTTGGGTATGCCTTGAAGATCTTGCCCTTTTCATCAACTAAAAAGGTGCTCCGAATAACACCCATGTACTCTTTTCCCATGAACTGCTTTTTGCCCCAGACTCCAAATTTCTTGCAGACCTCGGATTCTGAGTCAGACAGTAATACATACGGTATCTTCATTTTTGTAACAAATTTTTTGTGCGATTCCACATCATCAGTTGATATGCCTATGATCTGCGCCCCTATTTTCTGGAATTTCTTGTATTCCTTGGAGAATTCATCTGCCTCTATTGTGCATCCTGGAGTAAAATCTCTGGGATAGAAATAGATCACATGCTTTTTCCCCTTGAACTCTGATGATTTAACTGACTTTCCGTCTGCATCTTGCAGTTCAAAGCTTGGTACCTTGTCGCCTTCTGAGATCATCTGAATTTGTATGATTTTGATCCTCAATTAATTATTTTTGTACTGTGGACTAGTCGAATATTTTATATTGAAAGCGAAAAGGCATGTCAATGATGGTTTCAGGCAGGTCTTGGTTTGCAGAGGCAATATGCACATTTGCACTCGTGTTCTTTGGACCTTTATCCATTATAGTATCATCTACCATGTTTGACTCGTTAAATCTTGAAGGGCTACTAATTATTGCACTAGCCCACGGTGGAGCAATAGGACTGATGGTGTATGCATTTGGACATGTCTCAGGCGCTCACATTAATCCAGCAGTTACCATATCCATGCTTGTCACTAGAAGAATCTGTATCAAAGACGGAATTGGATACATTGTATTTCAAATAATTGGCGCAATAATTGCAGCATTTTCACTAAAGACAATATTTCCAGTACTTGGAGCAAAGGTAAACTTTGGAACACAGGGTGGACCAAGCGAACTACTAAACCATAGTGCAATGGCGGGCTTTGCAGTTGAGCTTATCCTGACATTTTTCCTAGTTACTGTGATATTCATGACCGCTGTTCACAAAAAGGCACCAGCAGGAATGTATGGCCTAGCAATAGGTGGAATGATCTTTTTGATACACCTAGTCGGAATACCGCTCACCGGGGCATCTGTGAATCCTGCAAGAACTCTAGGTCCTGCAATCGCATCAGGCTACTGGGACTTTCACTGGATTTACTGGGCAGGCCCAATAATTGGAGCAGTAATTGCTGGACTGATTATGAACTATATCTTTGTCAAAAAGGCAGAGACGAGTTCTGCATAGTCACTGCAAACGTTTTTTACAAATTTATTTTTGGATTAGTTGAGTGGACCCGTTGCACAGCTTGGATAGTGCGGACGCTTGCGGAGCGTCAGGTCGTGGGTTCGAGTCCCCCCGGGTCCGCTTTAATTGTTAATCTAAATGCCGTTCAATTATGAACCATAATTTGTAGAATCTGATTTGATAAACACGATCAGTCTTATATGCGACTCTGAGAAGTTGTATGAATTGGCTGATAGCTCATCTGTTTCGGTCATTTCCTTCAGAACTGTGTTTAAAAAAATGTCTTTTGTTCTGGCATCTCTAGCATTAATTTCTGGTTGTGCTATTCTAAACGACGTACAAACTGCATCGGCATTAACTCCAGTAGCTGATCTTACCGGCACTTGGTCTGGATTTGCAGTGGTACGAAATGTCGAAGGAACCTGTGAATTTACGGGAAAGGTAGTTGCCAACATTAAACAAAGCGGGAACCAGATCACTGGCGAGTATTCATATGTTGGAACCAGTGCCAAGCCATCAAGTCCGGATTATTATTGCTCTAACTTTGATTATTCTGAGAAATTTTATGGCACATTAGATGGCTCAAGGATCTCACTTAATTCCGAAAGCGGATCTTTTTCTGGCTCATATGCTAGTTCAGGAATTGGTCTTAACATACAATCAGACGAACTGGTAGGAACAGTCAAACTATCTCCAATAAATTTCACCCCCACCCCATTTGAATCAGAGGACAGTCCTTCGCCGGCACAAGACCCCGACGTAAACGAGATGGTCCAAATCGGTGTATCCTATCTTAATGAAAAACGATTTGACAAGGCTCTTGAATATTTTAACAAAATCATAGGAAAGGAACCAAACAATATCATGGGGTGGATGGGAAAAGGCGTCTCATATGTGGGACTAAAAAATTATGATCAGGCAATAACTCATTTCAAAAAGTCACTAGAAATTAGTCCAAATAACAAAGATGTCTTGCAATGGCTTGGAAGGGTATACTATCTAAAAAACGACTGTCAGACAGCAGCCAGCTATTATTCTACTGCACTAAAAATTGATCCACAAAACACCAAGATGTTGGCTGAGAAAAAAATCATCAACACTTGTCTTACAAAACAAGTAGAAGAAAAAAGTAAAATCGAATCTCTAAAATCAAAGTTAAATCCAAAACCAGAAACAAAGAATCCTGCCGTCATTCTAGACAAAAACGGTAATCCAATCAAGCCGGAATCAAAAACACAACCAAAACGCTCCGACACGATCCTAGACAAAAACGGTAACCCAATCAAAACAGAGTCAAACCAAGAAACAAAGACTGGTGTTATTTTAGACAAGTATGGTAATCCCATCAAAACAGAGTCAAACCAAGAAACAAAGACAGAAACAAAAACCAAACCAAAAACCAAGCCAAAAACTGAATCAAATCCAAAAGAATCACCGCCAAAAATATTGCTGACTCTGGAAATACGCAACAAATTCCTGGATTCTGTTGTTGAAGCGCTTGATGGCGACCCACAAATACGAAAATACGTGGATGGAATTACTATCATTTCACGGGACGCAAGTAATTTTGATACCAAAAAAACGTTCAATGATCTCGACGTTACCGTGGCCATAAATACAAAAGATGAAAGAGAACAACTAGAGAAAAATCAGATACAGAATTACAAAAAACTGGAGGAAATTGATAATGCAAGAAAAGCAATACAAAAAATGTGGACAGAAGCAGACAAACGATTCAAGTCTAAGACTGGTATGAGCCTTGCCAATGCTCAAATTTTTGTGTATGATGAATATGGTGGACGTCCTTTTAATGCACAAGATAGGCCAGAGGGTTACTCGAGAGCTGAGGCAGTAAAAGTAATGCTAGCCTCAGAAAAGTTTAGTGTGATTCCATTATTTTTTGATGAAAAAACCGGAAAAGCTTCTACCGGCAAACTCCTCACTTCAATACCAATTAGTTTGGTAATTGAGATAAACGACGTAAGAGAATATGCAAAAGAATTTCTTGATAAAATAGCCAAGGATAAAGAAGAAGGAAAACCGGTAAATCCAAAATATGTTACAAAAGTTGCAGATGCACTAGATAAATTAATAAAAAATCAAAAAATTTCTGACACGAAATTAAAACAGTATTTGTCTGATGCCGATAGATTACTCATAAAATCTGCACGGGAAGGACAAAAAATAGATGAATTACAGGCAAAAGCCTTTCTCAACAAGATATCCACTCTAAACTTATTGGCATTACGCTGAACATCCTAAACCAATCGTTTAGTGCCTTTCAAACTAACCGGACTGCATTAATTATTGACTTCATTTCTGTCGCAAAACTTTGTTGATTACCAATCCGACATTGTTTCTATCAAATGGTTTTACGATGTAATCTCGGGCACCAAGCTTCATTGCATCCTGAACTATTTGCTTTTGTTCAACAGACGTAACCATTATGACCTTTGCCTTGGGATCTATCTTCATTATGGCTCGAAGTGCTTGAACCCCATCTGCGCGTGGCATGTTCACATCAAGCGTGATTAAGTCTGGTTTTTGGGCTTGAAACATTTTTACTCCCTCTATGCCGTCTCCTGCCTCAAGTACGTCCGTGGCAAGACCATTCCCCTTGATTATGTCCCTGAGCAGAGTCCTCATAAAGGAGGCATCATCAACTACTAGGATTTTCTTTTCTTGTGGAACCACACTCATTGACTATCACTTTGATTTTTTACTGTGGGTGAATTGATCTCAAATATTTTTGATTTTACACGTGTTTGAATCTTCATGAAAAAGTATTTTCATATTTTAATAATAACGGCTAGTGTGTTTGTGATGATCACATGCAACAATGAAAGATTTTAAAATCATCAGGCTTTTTTAGTGTCAAGTTGGAATCACTAGAACCATTAAAGAAAAGCGTCCCAATAATCATCAATGCTTTCCTGAGTAATTTAACAGAGCACCCAAAAGACAAAAAAGACTGGAAGTTTGGTTATGATCTCGACTTTTACCATGGCGAGGCAACAGGCTGGCTTGAGGGCCAACTTGTAGGACTGTTCTCAGGGTTGTATACCCGTCAGCCCTCAGAAGATGAAATGGAGCAGATCCGTGGTCTGACGTTTGATTTTATGCCTGAACTAAGGACGATTCTTTTAGAGGCCATACCTACAATTAGAAAGTCTACAGTGAAAAATATCGATGAGAAAATTACTCCATAATTGTCGTAATATGGTATTGGCGTTTACACAAATGAAATGTTCCCTTACAGCTTATTCTTACAAGATCCTTTCTGTTCTTTATATTGAAAAACATCAATATGTCAATACTACAAAATAACCCGCTATTGCAAAATATGCATTAACAAGCAAATTCAGCAAGTGTGAATTTATGCCTAAATTAATTTGCTTTATGAATACATTTCATCAGTTAATAGAAATGCTTTTCTATGGTCAAAAACTCAGTCACGCCATGAAGAGTTTTGCAGTATTTGTTGTAATTGCAGGCATGTTGTTGCTATCTGTATTTTCTCAATCTCAAACTGTAACTGCCGCATCTGATAAACCAAAACTATCCGTTCCAAAACATGCGACCGAAATCGCACCAGGTGTTTTTCATCTAGGCCAGGCAAAAGACAAGGATGGAAAAATAGTGGAAGGAATAATGATTATTGATTACAAGAAAGGAAACGCAAAACCCTCTGGTGTGGGTGGAGGAAAAGGCGGAACCAGTTGTTATTCGCTTTTAGCAAGTGGTGCAAAGTGGAAGACACAAGAGCCATGGATAATTAATACATCTAATGGAGAAAGTTTAGACTCTGCATTTCTTTTGAATAACACTTTATCAAACATACAGAAGTGGGAAACTGCGGGCGCAGGAAACGTATTTGGAGACGGAACCCTAACCAGTGATACTCTAACTGCAGATGAGATCTCACCAGATGGTGCCAATGAGGTGTACTTTGGCTCAATTGATGATCCTGGAGCAATTGCAGTTACTATAGTGTGGGGAACATTTAGCGGACCAGTAAAGCAAAGACAGCTCGTTGAATGGGACCAAGTATTTGATGAGGCAGATTTTGATTGGAGCTCAACTGGAGAGTATGGAAAAATGGACTTTGAGAATATCTCAACTCATGAAATAGGTCATGCCTTTGGAATGGGACATCCAAGTGGAAGCTGTATTGAGGAAACAATGTATGCGTATGCTTCTGCAGGGGAGACAAAAAAGCGTGATCTGAACTCTGGCGATATTGCTGGAATTAATGCATTATACTAGACTAAGACAAAATTAGAATCGATTTTGTAGGCTAGTATGTTATTGTTTTCGTATAGTAGTCTTGGATTATGCGATTACAATACCTGAGGATGTGCCTGAACTCTTGCTTCGTATTGATTCTTAGATTGAGAATCGATACGCCGTTTAAATTCTAACATTCCCATAAATGGTAACAATGCTGGCAAGAAACAAAAGACTAACTGTTGCATTTGCAAGTCTTATTCTCATATTTTCTGTGGTTTTGATTGAATTTTGCAGTAATGAAGAGCAAAAAATTATTCAGCAAAAACAAGCAAAAGTATTCCCAATTGTTTCGCAATTTGAAACGGATCTTTTTGACATTGTTCAGACCCTTGAGGTCGCAGCTCAGCAAAGTGCCGTTGTAAATGTTTCTGCAAAAAATGAAGTTAGCGCAGATCTTCATGGAATACCTGAAGATAAAGACATGGAAAAACGTGATGTCGCAAAAATGATCTTGTTTAACAAATCCATCAAGGCCGTATTCTTCACTTTGCCAAATGCTGACATGTACATGATAGAGCCATTTGAAACTCAAAAACTAGTAATTGCATCGAATTTTGCCTTTAGGGATTGGTATGATGGCGTGATGAATTCAAAATCCAGCTATGTGGGTCAGGTGTATCATCCATTAGGAGTGACGGAAGCCTCTTTTGCTATTGCAACACCTGTGAAATCGGAAACAGGCGAGATTGTTGGGATTTTAGGGGTGCTTGTAAATCTTGATTCGTGGAACAAACTTTTTGCTCAAATTAATGTAAACAAGAACGAAGATGTGGTGATACTGGATCACAATGGAAACATTGTAATTGATTCAAAACAAAGGCAATTCAATTCTGTAGTGCCATACAACAATCTGAATAGCGTGCAAAAAGCGTTATTAGGAAACACTGGGACAGAGACAGAACTAGTTGATGGAGTAAAATCCTTTGTAGTTTATGCTCCTATTACTACCACACAACACACTTGGGCATTGATAATAACTGAGTCATATGACGATGTTTTTTCTAGTGTTCAATTACTCATGTGGCAATATGTGATAATAGCGGCCATTTTATGCGTAATTGCGTTACTAACCATAATAAAATTAAGAAGAGATACATCTCAAAATTGGCTATCTAAACAAAACAAAATCAGGCAAATTGAGGAATACGAAAATCATGAAAACAAAATACAGGTAATTCCAAGTAAAAGAAAATCAAAAAAAATTTTGTATGGGGGAATAGCTGGAGTGTTGGTGGTCTCATTAGTTGTTTTTATTATAATGGAAAACAAACCACACGAGCAAAATGAGGATCTCAAGTCTGCCTTTGTGATTCAGAATCTCAGAGGCGACACAGTAGATACTTGGGTTAATTGGAGAATACCTGAAGGGGAACAATTTCACATTCATGTAGTGACATCGGATGAGCTGACTGATGCTCGCCTCAAAATAATCTCAGATACAATATACTCTACTGAAACACTCGAAATTGATGATTCGCTGACCCACAAGGGACCAAAAGGAGAAGTTTCAACCTACTATGCGGGCTGGGCCGGAGCAATTGGAAGCATTTCAAATATGAAAACCAAGTTTCCAATTCCGGTTCACTTTCACTCAACCGTAACTGAAAACGGTGATGGAGATGTTCTGATACGTCTAAGCAAATTGCAGAACACTGATGGTTACACTGGATACACAAAATCATTCATCGATAATGAAGACGGGCAGATCTTAAAGTCGACAGTAACGATCTATGATGTGGATGATCTTAGTGACAACCAGCTTGCGACCATAGTACGACACGAGCTTGGCCACGCCTTTGGGCTGGCCCATTCTACGGCATCTGAGGACTTGATGGCGGCACAGATAACGACACCATATCCATACATCTCAAAATGTGATATTGATGCACTAGTTGCTCTTTATGATGGCAAGTCTAACAGTCATATCGTTTGTGAAAAATAGTATTTAGGCATTTTACCCTAACGTCTTAACATTGGACGATATCATTATTGATAATCTTGAGCCCCATTTATAGAAACTAAAACCAACTAAAATTGGATGCGCTGTAGATACAAATCAAACATTGCCCTAACTGTAGTTTTTGCAGTGCTGGTGTTTGGAGGATTTAACAGCTCATTTGCCCTTTATCCGTATAATTCGCTTGGCACGATTATAGTAACAAAAACAGAACATCTTGATGCAGACAGACAATTCATTTCAGATATACATACAAAAGTAATGGATCTGGATGGAATTTGGTCTGAGATAATTCCAGACTCGCACCATATCCGTGTGACTTTTGAGCGAGATCTAACTTCAAACAATGACATTACAATTTATCCAAAAGTCATTTCAGGAAACCCAAGAATTGAAATTTATGAAAAAGATGGAACGAAATTAATTGCAGAATTTACTTCGATAAAGTCAAACCAATACAACAAAGTCTTTCTGGCCGGCCTACAAGGAAGTCAAGACACGTTTGATCTTCGGGTTTTGGGTGGAAGTATACAACTTGATAATATTGTTGATCCATGGCCAATGCCCTGGTATGTTGGCCCTGCCAAATAAAGACGTGACAATAAGAATATCTGGATTTATTGATAATGTGCAACGTGGCGAAAAAGCACACATTGCAATTTTGCGTCCTGATGACTCAACCTACATGACGGATGTTTTTATAAACGAGGATGGAATGTACATGATTTTAACCAAACTTCACACAAAATGGGAATCTGGACAGTATGAAATCCAAGTAAATTGCATGGATGAGGATAAGGGGTAATCGGATTTTTTGTGACTGATAAAGAATCATCTGGAGGTGAATTTGGTGGAGTTTTAGATCAATCCAAGTTACTGCCTATTATTTGCAAATATCATCACGGCAAGATGATAAAGGAAGATCTAATCTCTTATCTTAAAAAAGCAGGTTTGTCCCAGAACCGAATTGATGACATTCTCTTAAAACATCGACCTGCATATGTCAATCCATACGCATTTTATTACTTGGCAGGCTTGGTTCCGTTATTGTATGTGTTGGTAAGCTACCTTGCCAAAGGAAAAAAGAAAAGTTATGATATGCAACAATAACTTTCATTAAATCATTTTTATAACCTGTGCAAAATATCTATCAAAATTGTGTCCTTTGGTACTAATACAATTATAGCATACAATTCTACCCAAAATTTCAATGGGTGATGGAATTGGGGGCCCAGTAATTGAGTGCCTTTCAGGAAATATCTTTCAAATGTATGTCACGCATTTTCGAAAGGACAATTCCGAAGAATACAGTAAAACCGAGAAAATTCTAATCGCAAAAGTGGAAAACGATCCCTCACCAAATCAGGAAAGAACCACAGAAGACTTGGAGCGTGCACTGAAAGGCAAATTCGTGACATGTAATGTGCAATATCGAGACAAAAAGACAGACATCCTAGTGTGCAATGTTTTCGTTCAAAACCCACCTGATGGCTTCTAGGTATAATCGATTTTCTTGACTCTGACCTGACTTCCGTAGGATTCTAGATAGTGACCGACAAAATTCTTGAGCTGCTCTGATATAGTAAATCCTAGTGCACCTTCCATCATGCCTGATTTTTCTATTACTTCAGTCATCTCAACGCTTATCTCAAGATCAAAAAAAGTCCAGCCAGCCTTGTTAAACGGCTTGCTAATTTTATAACTATCTTTAATGTTGCATTTTTCTGCCAGGTCAGCCATTGCCTTTTGAACCAATGGTATTTCAGTATCATAACTTCTGGTGCTGAGCTGAAACAATGACATCATGACAATCGTAATTCCACTATCACAGTATAAACTGGTTGTGGAATTATTCTAGAATAATTAGAAAAATATTAAAAAAGTCGTTTGAAATTTTTTCACAGATTTTACTCTGTAAAATAATTTTATTGTGCTAGTTCAGCAGTTGCAAATCGTCTGCCAACTTGTGTTATCTTGACCTTAGCCTCTTGGCCTGGTTGTCCGCCCTTCACAAATATGACAAATCCGTCTACTCTTGCTATTCCGTCGCCCTGTCTTGATGTTTCAGTAATTGATACATCGTATTCTTTGCCAGTTTCTACTGGTTTTGGTCGGTCGTCAAACTCTCTATCGTTGTTATAACGTCTGCCGCCACTGCCTCCTCTGTATCCTCCACCGAAACGTCGATTATCACGTCGTCCGGAATTATCGTCAAAGCTCATTTTTACACCTCCACTTCATTTCATGACCGTTAAGTCATCTTGTGAGTTATGGAAGGTGCATATGAATGATGCACTCAAAACCGCTAACAAGGCCTCGGTTTTGTGCCTTTTTGCAAGGGCTAATTCTTTATTACATTCGCACGCCAAATTATGAATAAATGCACTCAGATTGGTGTGACACATGGAAATAATGGGAAGAGGGGCAAAACAAATTCTTCAGGAGGCACCGTGTTATTTTCACATTCTGACAAAGTTTGCAGGCTACAAGCTGTTTGGCAAAAAAAGCCCACTATATGGCTCAGCCGATATAATTAACGTCTGTAATTTGCATTGCACCCATTGTTACTGGTGGCTAAACCGCAAGGAAAACGAGGAGCTTACCATACCGCAATGGAAGGAAATCATAGAGACCAAGTTCAAGAAGAATCATGTCTTTATCATTACTCTGGTTGGTGGCGAGCCGACACTGCGACCAGATGTGGTGGAATTGTTCATAAACGAGTTCCCAAAGCGAGTCTGCCTTGTCACAAATGGTACGATACCGCTTAAAAAATACAAAAACATTTACTTTTACTGGATCTCAATTGACGGAACGCAAGACGTTCATAACCGAATTCGTGGTGATATGGCATACGAGACCACAAGAAAAAACGTAATTGATTATATTGAAAAAAACGGACCAAAATCCTACAAAGACATCTGGATCACAATGACAATAAACTCACAAAACTACCATACTGTCAAAAGCGTAATAGAGGAATGGCGCAACTATTCCAACAAGATTGGGTTCCAGTTTCATACCCCATTTGCAAAGGGTGATCCGCTCTGGATGCCATTTGGTCCAGAGAGAACCCAAGTAATTGATGAAATAATATCGCTGCGAGATAAATACAAAGATTATATCATAAACCCTCCAAGTCAGCTGGAATTAATGAAGAAAAACTGGGGAGGGCAAGGCACAACACCGATTGACTGCCCGACCTGGGCGATTCTATCTGTAGATCACATGGGCAGAGAGAAAAGACCCTGCTGTATTGGAAGTGCAGAAAATGATTCCATGAAGCCAATATGTGAAGAGTGTGGCCTGGGGTGCTATTCAGTACTAGTCGGCTTTGGAATGAAGGGCTAGCTACCAATCAATCTGTATTCTATTGATGCCACTGTTTTCTATGGTGAGTATGCTTATGACAAATTTACACCAAAAGGAATTGTGCTTGGAATTCTAAGCTTTGAGCAAATCCAGATAATATCTGGTTTTTGCAAAAATGTAATTGCCCAAGACGAGCATGTCTTATTCATATGTGCAATTAACAAAAATGGCAGAATCATCGACATGGAAAAAAGGGATGATTCCGTCCTGTCTGCACTATCAAAGCACGAATCTGAAATCATATTCATGCAAAGAATTCTCCAAGTTTCAATGATACGGGACCTTGATGAGAAGTTAGGTAAGCTAAGCATTGCAATACTGGAACGCCAATATTTCACGGAATGCCTAATTCCGTTTTATGATGGTGCGGTATTGGCGTTTTTTGACTCGCAAGATATTCGCGAGTCAGCAAAGAGAATCTTGCAGCAAGTTCAGAGCCTTGATCTCCAAGCCCCAAAGATTGCCTGCTGATTTTTCTAAAATCTTTATTATGGCGTATTCAAATTCAGATGCCAAAAATGACATGTAAAAGGGCTAAAGGGGCTAGCAAAGCATCATTCATCAAATGATACGCCATTATACCATGATTGCATTTGTGAGATAAAAAAATATGACAAGTAAATTTCGTAGTTTAGGGTGCTCTACGTTTTCTTGGTAGTCTTGGTATTTTCTTTGCAAATAGTTTTGCAATATCATATATTTTCATGGTTTTGATTCCTTTTGGTTTAGCTCACTGACTAGATTTGAAATGCACCGAATGTAGAACGTCTCATTTGTTAGGTCTGCTTTTCGATACCTCATTATGGTATGATGGCAAAAATTTGTATTAAGAAATCAGATAATAGATTTCAGATTTTTCGGATCATTATGGGATCTGGTGCGCGATCAACTTGGGCATCATACAATATGGAATCATATCAGTGCAGCTCAAAAAATACATAATCTGACATGTCAATTACAAATCAGTTTGACTCTGAGCAATTACGACATTTTGGGAATAAAACAAGGCGCAACAGAGAGGGAAATTCGGGATGCTTTTCGCAGACTCATCTTGGATCATCATTCTGACAGGGGAGGCGACGAAGAACAGGTCAAAAAAATAATCCAAGCCTATGAGGACCTAAAGGTTGGCAAGACCTATCCTGATACTGAAGACGAGCGGCTAAAAAAGGCCAAAGTGTACACCGGTGATTCAGAGGAAGAAAAGAAAAAGCGTAATCTCATACTGTCTGGTGATGTTGCACGCGAAATGAAGATTGCCCAGGATTGGGCTACCTCACTGCAGCAAAACGACCTGACAGGTTCCAAGCTGTTTGGCTCAAAGGAGCTTGGAGAAATCGAATTTGAGCGAAAGCAAACAGGTGAGCTATCAATCAAGGGCAAATTCTGGGCAGGCAAATTCACACATGATAATACGATATACATGTCAGGTGGAATAACCAGTCCATATTTTGCACAAGATGAACAAAACAAAACAGTACTCACTATCACAAACGGAAACTTTGTTCTAGTTGATCCGATTCCAAACAATTTCATAATAGAACACGGTGCACAAATCATTGCAGAAAATGGTGACATCATAGCCGGAAACGTAATTGGAATCAAAGAAACACTCCAAGATCCACAGGGAAGAGTTGGCATATACATCACAAAGGAGCACTTTACCAAATTATATGCACCACGGGGGAAAATAATTGTGGGCACTGCACGAGAAACCGTTTTTCTTGATGGAGATACCATAGTTGTGAATAATCTCATCAACAACATCAAGGTAAAGGCAAAACATCTAATCATTTTCGGCTCTACTGTAAACTATAATTGTGAAATTGAGCTCAAGGAGGG
>CAYOBG010000007.1:0-24554 GCA_964402265.1 uncultured Candidatus Nitrosotenuis sp.
CTAATAGAAAAAACATGAATCCGCGAGAGAAAATTCTAGTTGGTGTGGTTGCAGCGCTTGCACTAGTAGTGGCTGTTGGGTTTACCACAAATTTTGGTAATCTGTACACCCCACTGACATCGCAAAATGAAAAATCAGCAGCACAAGTCCAAGATCAAGCTCAGCCTGAATCAAAAATAGAATACGCGGCAATCAATGTTGATTCAAAGCCGCAAAACTCTCTAACAGTATTATTCAAAAAAGTAGAAAACTCTGTAGTGCAAATCACAACCAAGGTTTCTACAGTAAATCCAAATATCATCATAAATGGCTCACCACTTGAGAGTGAATCCTCAAGACTTGGCTCTGGCTTTGTCTATGACACAAGCGGCCACATTATTACCAATAATCACGTAGTGGATGGAGCACAAGTAGTAGATGTGAGATTTGTTGATGGAAACATTTACTCTGCCAAAGTTGTTGGAACTGACCCATTCAACGATGTTGCAGTATTGCAAATAACTGATGATTTTTCCGAAGAAACACTTGTGCCATTACCCCTTGCAAATTCCGCTGACCTTGAAGTGGGTCAGCAAATAATAGCAATCGGTAATCCATTTGGACTATCAAACACTATGACTACTGGAATAGTAAGCCAGGTTGGACGACTGCTTCCAAACCGGGATGCTGGCTATTCCATCCCAAGTGTGATTCAGACAGATGCTGCAATTAATCCAGGAAACTCTGGCGGGCCAATGCTGAATCTTGAAGGCCAAGTAATTGGAATAAACACGGCAATCCAGTCTACCACTGGAGAATTCTCCGGAATTGGCTTTGCCGTACCATCAAATACCATAAAGCGACTAGTTCCAGCACTAATCGAAAATGGACATTATGATCATCCTTGGCTTGGGGTCTCTGGGACAAGCCTAACTCCTGATATTTCCAAAAGAATTGGACTTGCAAAAAACTACCACGGAGTCTTTGTGACAACTGTTGTAGATGACGGACCTGCGCAAAAGGCAGGCCTGCAAGAGGCAGTGTATAACGCAAATCGCGAACTAAAGGGAGGCGATGTCATCGTGGCATTAGACGGCAACCCTGTTAGGGATATTGATGATTTGATAATCTATTTGGCAGAAAACAAAGTCGTAGGGGATATTGTGATATTACAGGTAAATCGGGCAGGCGAGATAATCGAGCTTACAGCAGAGCTTGCGGCGCGCCAAGCAAATTAATTTAAATTCAAGAATCTGCAGTTTTGCTCTATATGAAAAAAGAGCCCAACTCTATTGATAAAAACGGATTTTCTAACAAGTTTTTTGAAGAGCTTGCAAAAGAGCAGGAAAAAATCAACGAGCTTGCAAGCAAACAAAAGCAGCTAAAACAAAAACACACCCAGTCCACTTTGAAATAAGCCCTTGTCATCACCATACCTAGTAATTCTGTTTGTAGTTTTTGCAATCATGTCTGGTGTTGGCGCTGCGGACGCTGCCACGATAAAGCAAACTATGGATGGGGCAGTTGATCTTTCTATTCAGTATCCTGACTCTGTGATTGCCGGGCGCGACTTTGCAGTGTCTGTTTTTGTACAAAACAATGGTTGGGAAGACAAACAGGACATTTCATTTGTAATTAGCACCCAAGATGCCTCTATTTTGGCAAAAAACCAAACCCTATCCATTGGAAGACTATCAAAGGGTGGCTCGTTTGGAGGAACCCTTGAGTTTAGCACAGATTTGAACTCCGAGATTGGCACTCACTATCTTAATGCCCTGTACTCCCAGGTACTTTTGAGCAACAACGAAACACCGCTGTCACCTACACAAAAAAACATTGCACTGCAAATTGAGTTCAAAGGAGCACCCGAAGTCCAGCTAAGTACCATAACACCAACTAGCATCTTTCCAGATGCGGAATTCCCATTTGATGTAGAGATAACATCAAAAGACATTACACTAAAAGACGTGACATTGCAAATCACCCCGCCCTCAGATGTATCTATTCGTGGACAGACCTCTTACACATATTCCATAATAGAACAAAATATGCCGCTTTTTGTTCGCACACAAATTGTGACAAATCCTAATGAAGTGACATCTGAGCACAAGATTCCATTTGAGGTAGGCCTTACCTACACTGATGATGCCGGTGAGATCAAAACCACATCAAAAACAGTATCACTCTTGCTTAGGCCTCGAACCATGATGGAATTCACAACGGATGGCGGAGTCTGGGTTGGAAACGTGTTTTTAGCACCCTATGTGAGCCTGGGAACAATAATTGGAATTCCAGCTGGAGCATTATTCTCACTTTTTATCCACAGATTACAAAAGAAGAAGGGCGGAAAAAAGAAAAAGTGATTGCATGAAAATCGAATTTGACGTAAAAAAATACATTGATGAAATCAAAAACTCTGATGAATACTTTCACACATTTATCAATCGGGAAAACATTGCTGCAGGCGTCTTGGTGTTGGAGCCTGGCGAAGAAGATACACAAGCCCCGCATAATGCAGACGAGCTATACTATGTCATAAAGGGGGATGGATACCTGCAGATAAACAACAAGGACTATGAAATATCCGACGGACTTGCGTATTATGTCCAAAAAAATGTTCCTCACAGATTCCATGGAAACAAAAAGCAGGTAATCGCGTTGTATTTTTTCAGCGGTCCCGATTCCTAGTTTTTCTGCCGTTAATCTTGATTTTGCCTTCTGCAACCAATCGTACTGCCTTTGCATACGCAGAGTGCTCTTTTGCCAAAATTCTCTTTGAGAGTGTTTCCTCAGTGTCTCCATCCTTGACTGGAATTACTGACTGTAAAATTATTGGTCCTGTGTCTACGCCAGAATCCACAAAGTGAACCGTGCATCCTGAATATTTTACTCCATAATCCAGTGCCTGTTTTTGTGCATGCAATCCTGGAAATGCTGGTAATAATGCCGGATGAATATTTAGGATTCTGTTTTTGTATTTTTGGATAAACTCTGGACTGATTATTCTCATAAATCCTGCAAGGCAGACTAGACCGTTTTTTGGAGTAACTCCGTGTTTTTCTAGTATGGAAATTATCTTTTGGTCGTACTGCCAACGTGTTCCAACAAACCCCTTGCTTGGCATGACCTCTGTTTTGACTCCTAGTCTTTGTGCTATTTTGAGCCCCCTTGCGTCTGGGTTGTTTGATATTACGATTGCAGGCCTAATTGGGATCTTTTGCCTTTTGATTGCCTTAAGAATTGCCTCCATGTTGCTTCCGCGACCCGAAATCAAAATCCCCAAGTTCAGCAAGACGTTGTTTCTCAAACCCTGACTGATTTTATGTTTTAGTATCTTGGGATCTTTATTGTAAATACTGTTCCCTTGCCGACAATGCTTGAGCACTCTATTGTGCCGCCGTGGTTCTCAATTATGGACTTGCAGCTTGGAAGGCCAAGTCCTGTTCCACCAGGCTTTGTGGTAAATAACGGCTCAAAGACTCGCTCTAGGTTCTCACTCTCTATTCCATGACCGTTATCGATAACATCAATTATTGTGGCATTATCAAGCTGCGAGGCCTGGACCATAATTCTGCCCTTTTGTCCTGTTGCCTGAATTGCATTTGTTAAAAGATTCTCAAACACTGTCTCCATTTGTTTTGTGTCACAGTATACCTCAACATCCTCTGATGGCAGCATTATCTTTGTTTCTGGCGGCACTTGCAATCCATCAACTACCAGCTTTAGCATTTTTTGCAGTGATGTTTTTTGTAGCATGATGTCACTTGTCCTGACATAGTTTAGGACATCACGTATTTGCTGTGACATCTTTGTTGCCGCGCGCTCCATTCGATCATAGTTTTCTTTAGTCTTCTGATCAATGTTTGGATTTTTTAGCTTCATTATTTCTAAGGTGTTTTTTATTATTGTAAGCGGGTTTTGTAAGTCGTGCGCTAGCTTTGATGACATTTCTCCAATTGTGTGCATTTTGTCTATTTTGACTGCGGTAGTTTCAATAGGTACATCAGGGCTTGGCGTCTTTGGCTCATCTGATGTTTTTCTTAAAATCTCTATTGCATCTTCCTGTGCGTTCTTCCATAATCTAGCTGCATCCTCTTGTGCATTTTCCCATAGTCTAGCTGCATCTTCCTGCGCATTCTTCCATAGTTTTCCAACATCTTGTTGCACAAAGTCAATCTGGCCTGTTTTTTCAGACCTTTTCAACAATCGTATGATGTCTTCTCGTGCATTTTTTAGCAGTCTTGCAGAGTCTTCTTGCGCTAGTCTGAGTAGTCTAGCTGCATCCTCTTGCGCATTTTCCAATACGCTCTCTATGCTAGTATCTTTACTGAGATCGTCCTTAGGATGCATGGTTTTGTATCATATTTCTATCAATATTTGATTTAGTCTGTTTTGTACAAACATTACCCGCATGATTGTCATAAAATATGAAAATCCTGCCTTTGAATGATACTGCTGGGTGTTTTTATATTTGAGCAAGTCCTACATTACTCCGTGGATGCAACTGACCTGCAGATAAAAAAGGCACTAGTATCATTTGCAATAGAAAAGTCACTTTTACAGATGGGAGAGCCGATCTTTAACAAGGTCACAAAAACCCTCAAAAATGACTATGACTGTTATATCCCTGACTGCTACGAACACCCAGAATATCTGAAGCGAATTCTTTCCGATATCTACGGAAATGCACACATTTCCATAATTGATTCAATCAAGGCAGACCTTGCCGAATTCTCAAGTCAGGGCCCTGTGGAAAAATTCGTCCTGGCATTGGGCTAGGTATGCAAACCACACTGGAATCAATTCTGTCAAAAAAATATCTAATTGCCTCAATACTTGGCATAACGCTTCTCAACCTAGCAGTAAATTTTGCAAGTCAGGATTTGGCAATATTTGTTGGTAATCTGACATACATTCCGATTGCGGGTGCATTACTATTAATGTCAATATTGATTGCTGTGCGATTTGGACTAACTGGAAGCCATGGCCTTGCCTGGTTCTCGTTTTGCGGCTATGCTATTTCGTGGTTTATCGCAGAAATGCTTTGGATCTATCAGGAACTATATCTCAAAGAAGATCCATTCCCGTCAGCTGCCGACATTTTCTATATTGTGGGGTATCCATTTTTGTTAATGTTTTTTGTAGCATATTTACAGCCAGTCAAAAATGCAGTAACTAGGAAAATCTTCACAATCCCACTTGTTATCTCTGTAGGTGTTTTGATCCCAAGCTTGTATTTTGTTCTTGGCAGCGGAACAAATGAGGATGCCCTTGAGAAGACCTTGGGGGCAATCTATCCAATTTTTGATGCCATAGTAATAATTCCGGCAATAATTGGGGTTGTACTGTTTTTCAAAGGGCAGGTCAACTTTATGTGGACTTTGATGTGCATTGGTACGGTTTGCGCCTTTGCAGCAGACACTGCATTTTTGTTTGGTGAAAGTAACAATTCGTACTATACTGGAAATCCAATGGAAGTCTTGTTTTATTGGAATTACATCCTGCTAGCCTTTGGTGTTAAAAACCATCTGGACATGTTCAAAAAAGAGAAAAAATCCGACAAAATAGACCTACGATAAACCATACGCTGGTTTTTAGTGGTAATTTATGACGTTATTACAGTGAATTTCCAAGATTCGTGCTTAGGTTATGTCAAAAAGCGGCTCTGCATAGCGTGAACTTTAATAATCTTACATGATACTCATTTTCAAATGTGGAAATATGTCGATATTGGTGAGGGAGAAAAGATCTTTCATAAAATAGACGAGTGCATTTTTTCAAAGAAAACAAAATACCAACTGCTAGAAATTGTCAAGACAAGGGACTTTGGTAATGTTTTGTTTTTGGATGGAGATCCACAATCATCGGAATCTGAAGAACACATCTTCAACGAATGCTTGGTTCACCCTTCCATGATAATGCAAAACAAGCCAAAAACCGTCTTTATCGGAGGCGGCGGTACTGGCCTGACCTTGCGTGAAGTGCTTCGGTATGATACCATTGAGCGAGTAGACATTGTAGATATTGATGAGGAAGTAGTTGAGATTTGTAAAAAATTCTACAATTATGCGTCAGAATCATTCTCTGATCCTAGGACAAATCTACACCACGATGATGCAAGAAAATTCCTCTCAGAAACAGATGCAAAATATGACTGCATATTTTTGGATACTACAATGCCTCATCATGATGACATTGCAGCTCCGCTATACCGAAAAGAGTTTTTTGAGCTGGTCCGAGACAAACTAAATCCCGGTGGTACTTTTGCAACGGCTGCAAACTCTGCAGATTACAGATATTCAACAAGATTTGCCTCTATTTTTAAAACACTGTGCTCTGTTTTTGATAATGTTACGCCTTATGTCACATATGCCCCACTTTTTGGACAGGAATGGGCTTTTGCGACAGCGTCCAACAAGACTGATGCGACAAAGCTTAATCCAAAAATTGTGGACAAAAAACTAAAGCAAAAAGGGTGCAATGGGCTTAGCTTTTACGATGGAATTACGCACCAGCGCATCTTCTCAATAGACAAAAAGATGAGAAAAACGCTGAAAACTGACGGCAGCATTCTAACTGACTCTATGGATTCTAGAGATACTATATTTGTGCCAGACATATCCAATCCGCACAACTATGAGAGCTTTGTGAACCTGCTTGATCTCTCGGAATACTCGATGATCAAGGTCAAAAACTAGGTCTATAGGATTTTTTGATGCTTGTAAAGGGAGTAGATGATTATCATCCAACCTGTCTGCCACAAGGCATTAACAACATGAGTATCTGCGTATTCACTAAATATCTCTAGATAGTAATACCAAACATCACCTGCAATGTGCAAGAATAACCCGACTGCTAGAAGTGACCAAACAATAGCAAATGCACTGCGCCTAAATGTCAGGGCACCTAAAATAGCAAAAGAAGTTGAAACTGACGCTATTGTGACAAAAATGAGTGAATAGTAATAATCAAAATTTGTTCCACCCCACTCTGTAATTGCCAAATAAGAGTATCCGCTAAGAATTATGACTGGAATCGCAACCATCCAAATGTTTGACTTTTTAAAGATTTTAACCTCAAAACCCCGGATGTTTGTTATCATGTGGTATAGCGCAAATGGATAAAATGCAAAATAGAAAATGTCTGCAATCGATGGGTATGGAGATATGAAGAAGATATTCTCATAAGCTTGCCATATTACCTCAGCTACAAACCACATTCCAAATGAAATGCCTAGCGCAAAGTATGCCTTACCAAAGATTTTTCCAGGCCAATATAGTTTTGATATGTAAAATGCAGTTATCATTGCAGCAGCTTGAAGTGATAGCTCAATAATGTCAATTACATTGAATTCTTCAACCATGTCTTTGATTGAATAATTGACGATGTGATAAACAAAAGTCAGCCCAATAATAATTACAATAACTTTGTAGTCGATTCTTGCTCCGAGCTTGTCAGATGTTGGTTCAGTTTTTGTCAATCTAATTATCGTGGGTTGGGTTATCAATTTAAAAATATATGATATAGTCTAATGTGTTGGGCATAACTCATGCCGAAAACTGACTATTGCGTAGTCATAACCAAAAGAAAAGAATCATCTTAAATCCAAGGACGATCATTTCCAGTTATGGAAACGGTGGTTTGGTAGTGTGTCAAATGTAGTCTATTTCACAAAGGTCAACTCGGTGCTCTCAAAACTTTACAAAATTAAGACTGCAAGCACCGTTGGGTTTATTGTCGCAATTCTTGCTGCGGCATTATCCTCACTGCCTGATGTTTTAACAAAACCGCTAGTTGATCCAAGTGTCAGCGGTGTTACGCCAACTGACCCGCTAATGGTTGTATTCGTAATGTATCTGATGACTGGAATGTTCTTTACACCACTTTCAAAATTTAAAAAATCTAAAACCAAAGTCAAAAAATCATCATATCTCATACTCGCAATTTATGGTGTAGCCTCTGCTTGCTCTACTATTGCGTTCTCATTTGGATTGCAGGAAACAAGTGCTACCAATGCATCCATTTTGGCAAATAGTGAGACCGTATTTACGGTACTAATTGGCATGATTATTTACAAAGAATATCTTGCAAAAAGAGAAATTCTGCCATTTATTCTGATTGCCGCCGGCGCAATCTTCCTTCCAATTCTCTCCGACGTCTATGAACACAAGCTTGCATTCTCACAATTTGTTTTTGGCGATGTCATGGTTCTAATTTCTGGATTCATCTACTGCCTGTGTACTTTTATAACAAAACACGCAGGCTCTGTTAACACCGTAAAAGTAGTCCAAATAATGTCCTTGTCTGGAGCATCTTTCTGTTTTGCTGTAATGGTGGCACTTCAAACTCCATTTGTGCTCAACATGTCCGATTTTTCACTATTATCATTTGTAGGAATTTCTGGGATAGGTGGTAGTGTTTTGTTCTTTGTTATGGCTGTCAGGCTAATTGGGGCTGTTAGAACAATCTTGGTTTTCTCATCAAGCACCGTATTTGGAATCGTATACTCTGGAGTTTATTTGTTGGAATCAATCAACCCATTCACAATCTCGTCTTTAGTCATAGTGGCCGTTGGACTTCATCGTCTAAGGTACAAACTGGCAGCTTGATTCCATGACGTCTAGCAAAAACCTGGATGATTCCCAAATTTGGTAGAATGATTTTTTATATCAAGTATGAATTTCACACTGTGTGGTTACTTCTGATGAAAAATTAACTCAGATGCGTGATCCGTTGTTTGTAATCGCTACGGCAATTGAAATAATAAAACTTCGACCAGTTGACGAATCCATTAAACCTGAGATAAAAAGAATAGAATCTGCACTAGATAACATTAGTAAAATAATTAGCTAATCTGCGCTACTACTTGGCTGATTTTTTCAATATCGTATGGTTTGATGAAAACCCTGGTGGGCTTGAGCTTGGCAAGTATTTTGGTCGTATCATCTCTTAGGTCCGCAGTAACTATGACTACTTTGGAGTCTGGGTCTAACTTGCGGATGTTCTCTAGGGCATAAATCCCGTCATATTCTGGCATCATTAAATCTAAAAACACAATATCTGGCTTGAATTTTTCATACAATTCCACCGCGGTTTTACCATTGTACCCCTTGCCGAGTACCTTGACCTCCTTTATCTCTAGATAGTCACAAAATACATCCACAGTATCCACATCGTCGTCTATTACTATTGCAGTTACCATCTGAGATGTCAGCTGGTGTCCCCTAGTGGGCATATTGCATCGCTTATTTCCAGTCACCTGCGATCTTTAACAGGTGAGTCTTTTTGTGGCAATTATTCAACTTGTTAATACCGACTATAGTACTCATTACCACTTTTGGAAATATCAAAATAATATTAAACTCTTATGCCCAGTACTGAAAACGGTAATATACTTGGATGTTGATACAGTAGTATGGCCGGACTTGATAGGCTTTTCGCAAAGTCACTGGATGTCATAATTCGTGAAAACTTGGGTGATAGGTCAATCAAAAAGATAGAGGATAGGCTATTTGAAAAATACGGTATTACGCTAATTGATTCAATGGAGCAATTCCAAAAATTAGACACCGTTCTACGCGAGTTCTTTGGCGCAGCAGCTGATGGACTAGAACAAAAATTCCTCAAAAGCATATGCAACGTCAACACTCCATACGGTGAAAGCTGGATTGTAATTGATAATCCTGTCTTGACTAGAGTGATTTTAGGATCCTTTGGTGATGATGAGAAAAAGAAGATTCTTGGCGCAATAAATGGAAACTCGTTAATTATTTCCCAAATTATTGAAATGTGTGAAATTGCACAAACATCTGGATATAGAAAGATAAACTCTCTAATTGATGACGGCTTGTTGGTGCCTTCTGGGTATATTGCAACAAATGATGGTAAAAGAGTATCAAAATACAGATCAATTTTTGATAATATCAAAATTGAAATTGTAAAAAATAGAATAACAATAGCACTGCACTTGGCAAAAGAAGACTACACCGAAAGCACCGTGCTGACTGTTTGCACTCAAGCCTAGTATCAGAACTTATTTTCTTCTAGGTATTCTGCAAAATTATAGTGTTTAGTTATTTTGTATTTATCTTGAAAATGAATGTAGATACCAGCTTGCAACAGTCACATTGAAACGTAATATGTTATTCTAAGAAATAATGATCTGCAGACATGAATCTGCGTTTTAGTGTATATTCCTTAAATCTTCTATAGTTCTATACCCTGATTGAACGCCTGTCCTATTACCATAACCGAGAACTCAAAAATTGTATAAAACCGTCATCACCACGGGTGGAAATGGTAATATAGTACGAATGTGATTGTCAGTACAATGTGACAGGCCTAGACAGACTTTTAGCGAAATCACTTGATTCTACGATAAGAAATAATCTTGGAGATAAAATAATCAAAAAAATAGAGGATAGGCTATTTGAAAAGTACGGCATTTCGTTAACCCAATCTATGGAGCAATTCCAAAAATTGGACGTTGTTCTACGTGAGCTTTTTGGCACAGGCGCTGATGGACTTGAGCAACGATTTGTTGAGAATCTATGCGAAGTCAAAGTCTCAAATGGTGAAAACTGGGTCTTAATTGATGATCAAATGTTGACCAAAATAATCCTGGATTCTTTTGGTGACAATGACAAAAAAAGTATTCTAAGCGTAGTACATGATCAACCATTAATAATATCACAAATTCTCGAAATGTGTAATATTCCACAAACATCTGGATATAGAAAGATAAACTCCCTAATTGATGATGGCTTGTTGGTGCCGTCTGGACACACCATTACAACAGACGGAAAAAGAGTGTCAAAATATAGATCAATTTTTGATAATATTAGAATCGACATTGTCAAAAACAAGATAAGTGTCAAATTGCATTTGACAAAAGATGACTACATGACAAGCTCTATACTTTCTACATGTAGTCCAAATTAGCTTCTGAATCATAATTCTTATTTTTTGAGATTTTATTATTGATTTAAAAATTCAATGAAATATAATTTTCTTACAATGAGGAACTTTTTATAACTAACGCGTCTGCATAATCACAATAATGGATGTAGATACAATACTTTCAACTTTTGTTAAACATCATATCAAATATGCACTTGGCGATATGACTGTAGCAAAAATAGAAAAAAGAATATTTGAAAAGTATGGGCTCTCATTAACACAAGCAATACGTGATTTCTCAAAACTTGATCATGTTCTAAAAGAGTTTTTTGGCACAAGTGCTACTAAAGGTATGATTGAAAATCTATTCTCTGAATTATTTGAAATAAAACTTAGTAAATCTCTGTATGTTATTGAAATTAAAGATGATTCTTTTACTACCTCGCTGTGGAAAACTATAGGAACAGCTGACAAGAAAAAAATTCTTGACTCTATTGTTGGAACTTCTAAAACCATATCTGAAATTTTAAAGGAATTGAAAATCAATGAACCTACCGGTTACCGACTCTTTAATCAATTACAGGATGATGGATTTGTTATTGTTGACGGATTTGAAAAGAAAAAGCCTCAATATGTGTCCCTGACTCGATTTCTTACTATTAGCATGAAAGGAAAGCATACTCTGGTAACCTTTGAAGTTGATCCTAAACTTGCCAAACAAAGCACGATTCTAAATCACATTACTAAATAATGAGTTTGCAAAATTGAGAAAAAAGAATAGCCCTGAGCAACCTAATGATGTCGTGGTAATAAAATTCAAATTTGTTGGACAAAAGGAAGTAAAAACTAGTGTATATTATTCACAATATTTGAACCTAAAACAAATTCCTAAACACTTGATAGAGTACTGCGAACTAATCGATTCATGATTTTCGCTATATTATTTGTCTATGTTTGATGGTAGCATAGACTATGAGTAAGTACCCGTAATGATAAAAAAGATTTAACGGATGATAAATCTCATACTGCTCCAATATTTCCATGTGATAATACCAAATATCCGCAATGGTTACGCTTAACACTCCATACAAAAGTAAAATCCATGGGCTTTGTAGCATTCCAGCTTTGTGTCGAAAGACGACTTTTAGAACTAGAGCAAATGCTGCCACGTCCAGTGATTGAACAATATATCCATAAATCGCTGAAATATCTGAAAAATCTGTATTGGTATTGTATAAAAAATACAATAGTAATATTGTGCCGATAATACCTACAACAAATAAAATGTCTCGAGTTCGACTCTTTTGTTTTTCAGATGGGAATATTTTGTAATGTTGATGAATGAACAAAAACAAGAACGGATAATACATTATAAAAAATACGTCCGCTATTGATGGGAACGGATCTAAGCCCATTTCATCATAGATTGTAAATGTAATTTCTCCTAGAGCTGTAGACAAATATGTAAGTGAAAAAAAGATAAAATTCCTCCCAATTCTTGTATTTTTGTATTTACTGAGCGCTAAATGCAGAGATAAAACCCCTGCAGCACTTGACGTTACAATGGCTACTGCCTCTACAATTATTTTTAAAATTCTTGAGTTGGTGTCTGCACCATTTAGGTATATCTGATAGGCAGCAAACCCAATTATCATTAGTATCAATATTTTGTAGTTAATTGGGTTCTGCAGTGACTCTGGAATAACTTCTCGATTAATCTTCCTCTTGGACATTTTTTAATTACTAATTTTTTGTCTTAGCATGACAATTCCTCCAATTATTAGTCCAACTGACGCAAAATCGCTCATTTTTGCCTGCTCTCCAAGTATGATTTCTGAGAAAAAAATCGCAAAAATAGTAATGCTGGAAAAAACTAGTATTGTCTTTACTGCACCAATACTCTTTAGAGCTTTGATGTAACAAAATGCTGATACGCCTACACCAAAAAATCCTACAAGAATCACTGATGGGATCTGTTCTAAATGTATCTCAAATTGGATGCCAAGAATCAATATGGAAATAAAGCTCGCTAATGCGCCTGCAAATGATGTTACCTGCATAATTCTTGTTAATGATACGTGTTCTGAGATGTGTTTGTATAGGCAGGATACTAATCCCAAAAAAAGTCCAGAAAGTATTACGAAAATGTCACCTTTGATTTCATATGTTGGCAGTATTTTGCCGTCTAGATTTACAGTTGGTATTATTATTGCACCAACGATTACCATTATTATTGGAATGATCTCCCTTTGTCCGATTCGTTCTCTTAATATGAAAAATGCTATTCCTACCCCAAAAATAATTTCAGAATTGATCAGAATGTTTGCATCAATTGCATTATTTTCTCTTAATCCGTACAGAAAGAAAATTGTACTTGCAACTTCAATTACTCCGATTGCGAACAGATACAAAAATGTCTTTCTTTTGATTTTTGTAATTGGTCTATCTTTTCTTGTAAATGGAGTAAATAATAATCCGTTAGCCATGTAAAATATCGAAACTAAAACAAGTGGATCTGTTATTTGATTGCCGTAATCAGAATTAATCATAGTTTTTGGGAAGACATTAAAAAATGCCTCTAACGATGCTGCAGCTAGTCCAAAAAAAATTCCCAGAAAAAGAGCACGTTTTTTTGAAAAAATGACAGTAATTCTATCTTGCCACTTTCCATGTCCTATTTTCATCATCTCATATGCGCCTCATTATTTCCAATTTTGGAAACGTTGTTGAATCTATTATGTTTGTTGTATTTTCCTATTCATTCTTAGCCAATTCTTATGATCGTACCTAGAATGTTTTTTGTTTACAATATGGCCTTGTGTTTTTGAAGAGCATAGATCGCAAACCCGTACCCTATGTACCATAACAAGTTTGTTGGATGTGCGAAAGAAAACGAATCTTGTGCAAGAGTGTAATAGTACCAGATATCACCAACGTTATTGAATACGAACGCAATCAGTAACAGAAGCCACGCCTTGCCGACAATTCCGTTCTTTAGAATCCAAAGCATCTTCATCGTTAATGTCAATGTGAATGCAGAAATTATGACATAGTACCATTCAAAAATTATATCGTCTGATGATTTTATTGAAATAAATTCATAGTTGATTATAACATATGTCAGTACAAGTAATGTTCCGATAATGCCCATTGTGACTAATGACTTTTTTGTCTTGATTTTTTCTGTAGCGAATATTTTGATATTAAATATTAAATGACATAAAACAAATGGATAGAATAATGCAAAGCATATCTCACCAATCGATGTAGCTGTTGAATTTTCAACGAAATAGTCATTGTATGAATATAGTGATTCTCCGATGGCTATGACTAAATACCCACATCCGAGACACAGATATGCTTTCTGTAATCTTGAGATCAAAAATTTTGGTTGGTCGTTGAAACTCCGAGCCACCTTTATAGAGTACAAACCTACTGTTGCAGGTACTATAATTATAAAAATTGAGATAATGAGATATGCATTATCTTCTGAGAAAACTGTATAATTTACAACATAAAAAAACACAAACATGCTTGCCATAATTAGGCAGATTATTTTGTAGTTAATTTTGGCTGTAATCTTGTCTGGAACTATTGGTGGCGTATTCATCTTGGGTTATCACAAATTATTCTATAATATTTGATTTTTCTAGTTTAGAATTTGCTAATTCCACAACCAAAGTTTTGTATTATTTATAATAAAGTTTGTTAGATTTTGCAGCCAGCATTTTTGATACATAAAAGTTTCAATCGATCCTGTTCTCACTCAATTATTGGTGAATCTGGTGGTTAATTTCTAACTTAGATTGTTTCACTATAGTTTCCGATTTATCAATTAAACAAATGTTTGTTAATTTTTAGAAAAATATACAAATTTTTAGCATTTTTTTGTTTTTGTTCTAAATCTCAAACAAATTTTCACTATGTTTGGGATCCGCATTAAATAATTTAATCCCGAAGTATACCTGATTCGAAAAATGTAAGGAAGCAGTGTCCAATTGCACAATTGAGCTAGCCATCAAGTTCTCCTTGATTGCTCTCTTGCGCCGGCACAATGGTGCCGATTCGAATTCTAGCCAAGTGGATTGGACACTTGATTTTTCCTATTTTTTTCATTATACAACAAAATTTTGTACTGTTTGTCAATATTGCATCAAAGTCGAGACTTAAATCCGACGCAGATTCTGCCTTGTTTGTTCTTGCCCAAAATCAGAATGACAAAAAACGGAATTGTTTGTGCCGTGGATGGAAAGACAGTCAATCTTGACCCAAAGTTTGCAGCACCTGATTGTGTCAATTTTGTGTCACATGCGCACTCTGATCATCTGCCAAACCATAATGAAGGACTAATCTTGGCAACAAAAGAGACAAAGGAAATAGCAACTTTGCGTGGCCATGCCTTGAACAATCATGTTGAATCTCTAGATGACTTTGCGTTATATGATTCAGGGCACATCTTGGGTGCAAGGGGTGTACTATTCCATGACGTGTTCTACACCGGTGATATTTGCACAAGGGATAGGGGGTTTCTAAAAGGTGCAACCATTCCAAAATGTCATACGATTATCATGGAGTGCACGTTTGGCAAGCCAGAGTTTGTCTTTCCAAAAATCGATGATACCATAAAACGAGTAAATGAGCTCATCTCAGAATTATACCACAAGGGAAAGCCGATTCTTTTGATGGGATATCAGCTTGGCAAAGCCCAGACCATATCCAATCTATTTGGCCACTGGGAGCCACTATACTATTATGATTCAGTAAAACAGATGAATGATCTACACATTCGATTAGGCGCACCATTAAAGGACGGCATGGGCCACACGGAAGCAGAGTCAAAGGGATTGCTTGAGAAAAAGCCCTGGGTGATGGTCTGTCCTATGATGTCAGAGAATAATCCGTTTGTAAAGCAAATGAAGTCAAAATATGATGCCATAACTGTGGGCTTTACTGGGTGGGCAAAATCAAGTGTGCCATTTGCGCGCAAAAACGACTATTCCATTCCATTATCTGATCATTGTGACTATCCAGAACTAGTTGATTTGGTCAGAAAAAGCGGGGCTCAGAAAATCTATACAGTCCACGGCTTTGTTGACGAGTTTGCATCAGATCTTACTAAGATGGGCTATGACGCGCAAGCACTCAAGGAAAACTCGCTAGACGAATTTTTCTAGACTTGTTATATCATTATGGTATCATACCATAAAACAACCCCATACATTCTTCACTAGTTTTAACTTGGAATCATACAGACCCAATCCATGTCAAAAACTATCCAAGAAGTAGCTCAAAAAGAGCTATGGGTTTTGGTGAGCCAGCTCAAAGAAAACGCAGACAATTCTGAGCTTGAAAAGATTGCGCCACAGGTACTATCCTTAATTGATCAGTGGGCGCACTCTGGCAAGTTCATCTGGTCTGGCCCATTTGGTGATAACGCAGGCGGAATGGCAGTATTTGAGGCGACCTCTGATGAGGCAAACAAGTTTGCGCAAAACTATGGCGCTCTTGCATCGAATCTGCTAAACTATTACGTCTACAAATGGGATGTTATGTGGGGCTCAAAATAACCCATTTTTTTATACTACAAAATTAGCTTTAAATGAGATTTTATTTGGATATTATTTGTGTCAACTGAATCGCTAAGAAAAGATCATGATCTAATAGAAAAGGTGGTCCGCTCAATGGAGGTAACACTACAGTTACTCCAGTCTGGCAAAAAAATCCCAGAATCAATTTTAATGCCTACTATTGACTTTACAAAAAACTTTACTGATGTATGCCACCACGGAAAGGAGGAAGAATCATTTTTTCCAGCACTCGAGCAGACTGGCATGCCTAAAAACATGGGCCCAATTGCCACAATGCTCATGGAGCACGAAATCACGCGTCAAATAGCCACAAAAATGGAACAATCCGCAAAGGAATACCTCGCAACGGGTTTGGCAGACAAGTTAGCCTCTGATATTTCACAATACATTGAACACATGAGTGCTCATCTGTGGAAAGAAAACAACCGATTATTCATGATGGCAGAAATGAGATTACAGGGAATGTCGGATAAAATTAATGCTGCATTATCTGAAGTTGAGCAGAAAAAACTCTCACAGCTTGGTAAGACAAGGGCAGACTATGAAACCCTGGTGCAAAACCTGCAGACAGATATTTCCAAAATAAACTAGGAAAAAGTAAAAGAAAAATTGTTGTGGATTTATTCCACTGTTATTTTGCCTGTCATCCATGGATGAACAATGCAAAAGTAATCGTATTCGCCTGCTTCCTCAAATGTGTGCTCAAATGTGGCCCCTGACATGATGATGCTGCTATCAAAGACTCCGTCTGGTCCGTCAGTTGGTGTTCCACTTGTTACAGTGTGAGCTGCGGTGTCATCATTTGTCCATGTGACCGTGCCACCTACACTGACCATTGTCTCTGCTTCGATATAGCATGCATTGTCTTCTTCACATCCTGGTGATGATGAGCCTTCTGGAATTGACACATCTGCACTCATTACCATCTCCTCTTCCTCAGCTGGAACTTCTTCCATTATTGGTTCTTCCTCTACTGGGACCTCTTCTTCAGGAACCTCTTCCTCTACTGGAACTTCCTCTTCAGGTGTCTCCTCTACTGGAGTTTCTTCCATTGGGGTCTCTTCCATTGGAGGAGCTGTTTCCTGTACTGGTGGTACTGGTGCTGGAATTGGTGCTGTTGGTGTACTGCCAATTGCTGCAAATGACATTGCAATGGCAATCAACGCAACAGTAAATCCAATTGAAAAAGCGATGCCGAATTTATCTGCGGCTGTCATGGGGCTTCTGACTCTGCACGGTAAATAAAGCTAATTGCAGTATGTGGTTTATCTTAGAAGCCTTGAGATTTCAGCCCTAAACTGAACCAGGTCGCAAAATATCTGCCCAAAGTATTTCCGAGGGTTTTGTGATTTTTGTTCAAATGTGTGGGATTTTTTGCCGTCTCGTATGGTATACGAGAATATGGCAGTATTGTTCCTAATTGCAATGACATTTCCATGCATTGCCTGGTTTCGCAAGGCCTGCAACCTCCAGAGGCTGCTCTTGCTCATGTTTATCCTTGATTTGGTATGATATGGGGTTGTAAAATAATCTGCAATCTGTGCCTTTACCTTTTTTTGCACACCCGTGTTTGCAAGATTTTTTCGAATGCCATGAATGTAGAATATATTTTTCTTGTCAAAGATTTCAAATTTGTCATTAATTTGGCGCTTTACCATCTCAATTATCCCTGATGAGAAAAACAAGAAAATCTCTGCATTTGCCTCTAGCTTCATCTGGGCAGACGCACTCTTTGGAATCTTATTTGGTATCATGTCAAGAAGATGTTTTGCCATTATGATCTTGAGCTGGACAGGATTTGATGCCATGTATGTTGGGGAGAGTTTGATTTAGATAAAATATTCTAAAACGTAAATGCGTCTTTTAGCATAACGTTTAGATCTTCTTTTAGATTATCATCATTTAGTGCCAGTCGAAGATTTGCAAGAAGTGTCTCAATTATGATGCACTGATTCTTTGAGAATTGATAGTAGCATTCTAGTATGCCGTCGTATGATTTTGCCTGCCTGTATACCTGCCAGAAATTATCCGACATTACCTGGTAATTGTACAAAAACACCCTAATTGATTCCTGCACGCCTGGCGTGGAATTGTACCGTAGCAGATTCACTAGCAATTCTTCTAGTCTTGCATCTAAATTTGCCTCAAAGATTGCCTTGTAGATGCTTGATACTGCCGTGCCAAACCATACACGGCAAACAAGATAAGACTATCCTGAAACATACTAAACAATTGTTTATCTGCTTATGACATCAATTAAATGAATTTACAGGCCTAGGCTATGACTCGTTCTTGCTCCTCGTTTACCATCATTGTTATGGCAGATTCTATGTGCTCTATTTTGCGCAGCTTTTCCAAGACTATTTTGCGTAGCCGCTCATCAGTATCTGCGCTAAGCTTTACTATGATGTCATAGACGCCAAAGACTCCCTGGACTTCATACGAATCAATGGACTCACGTTTTAGTATTGACTTTATTTTCTCGATAATCTCGGTTTCATGATTCAGCTTTACATTTATTAAAAAATATGCAGTAGACATTATTCCTGTCCTTCTATTCCCATTAGGGTTAGTGTGGACCTGATTCTGTCTATTTTGCGTATCTTCCAAGTTATGGTTTCGCGAAGCCTCTCAGATGAGGCTGACTCTATTTTTGCCAGAATGTCATATGCCCCAAAGACTCCCTTGACTTCCTTTATTCCGTCAAGTGGCTTTATCTGGTCGATTACTTTTTGCTCCGACCCAAGATCACAGTTGATTAAGACATACGCTGTTGCCATTATACAATCACTCCTTGTGTCATAGAGTAATTTTGTGTTTGACGTATATATTGTGAATTACGAAAAAACTAATAATTTGTTTGATTTTAGCATGATTTACTGAATACTTTTTTAACTAAATTCAGGCTTTGGGCATGCGCAAGCTTCGATTGTATGTCACGCCAAACCTGTGGGCCTCATCTCGCGCATGTTGTAATATTTTTAATGACTGGTTTTGTCTTGGTATGATGAGTGGCTCTTTTTTTTCCGGCAAGTACACCTCTTCGTTTTGCTTGGCAAGTGATGCGCACGGTATCTTGATTGCCATGCTTTGTAGTGCTGATACTGCTGATTTTAGCTGACCCTTTCCACCATCAACTAGGACAAGGTCTGGCATCTGCATACCTTCATTGTCGAGCCTGAAATACCGGCGCTTTATGATTTCATTTATCATGGAATAATCATCCTGACCTGTAATCGTTCTTATCTTGAATTTTCTATACCCTGACTTGTCTGGCCTGCCATTGACAAAGCGTGACATGGAACCCACCGCATATGATATACCATGGTTTGATATATCAAAGCATTCTATTACTTTGGGTATGGTGGGTAATGCAAGTCTTTCTTTGAGCTCAACTAGTCCGGGTTCTGCGCCCTTTGATTGCACCAGCTCAATGTTTCGCAAAATGAGGTTGAGCATTTCTGCTCTTTTGCCTGACTTTGGCAGTATTATTCTGACTTGAAATCCTGCAGTCTTTGAGAATAATTTTTCAAGTAGGCTTGCATTCTCTGGGATTTGATTTACTATGATGTATGGCGGAATCTGGTTTGTGCTATAATATTGGAACAAAAAGTTTGAAAATGAATTATCGCCGACTATATCAAAAGAATACTTGTTACTGTCGCGAATGACTCCGTTTATTTTCTTAAAGGTCATAATATCTGCGGTTTGTTCTGATGATATTATGCCAAAATATTCCTCATCAGAGTATGTGGTGGACTCCATTTTCTGCCTGGTCTTGAGGCTGCCTAGCCTATGTAGGGTGTCTTTGATCTCTTGCGCGTGCTCAAACTGGAGCTTGTCTGAAGCCTCCCTCATCTCAGACTCTAGTCTTTGGGTGAATGCTGCCAAGTCTTTCCCCTTTAGAATTGATTCCAAGTCTGAGACGTTTTTGGTATAGTTTGCCTTGGCATCTGCAAACTCGCATGGGGCCTCACAATTCCCTAGGTGATATTCAAGGCACGCCTTTTTTGGCAGTCTCTTGCAGATTCTAATCTTGAATGTCTTTCGAAGCGAACCAATGCTGAGTAGCTTTGAGCTACCAGAAGTAAATGGGCCGTAGACCTTGCCCTCGCCTAAAAATTTTCCAGTTCTTGTGCGCCTTGCGACCATTAGCCTTGGGTACTGCTCGTTTGTTAATCGTAGGTATGTGTATCGTTGCTGGTCTTTGAGCTCAATGTTGTATGTGGGCCTGTATTGCTTTATCATGTTTGATTCAAGCAAGAACGCTTCGGATTCATTATCAGTTAGGACAAACTCGATATCAGAGATTTTTTCAACTAGCTTTTGGGTCTTGTAGTTTTGGTTTTTTAAAAAATACGACCTTACGCGGTTTTTGAGGTTTTTTGCCTTGCCTATGTAGATTATTTTGTTGTCCTTATCCTTCATCAGATAAATTCCGGGATGTGACGGTATTGCAATTTTTTTAATATCTAGTGTCAATTCTTTAGGACTTTTTTGAGATACTGACCTGTATAGCTTTTGGGATTTGCTGCAATCTGGGCAGGAGTCCCTGCGGCAATGATTTGGCCTCCCTTATCCCCACCCTCAGGTCCTAGATCAATTACCCAATCGGAATTTTTGATTACGTCCATGTTGTGCTCAATTACCACAATGGTATTGCCGAGATTTACTAGTCTATTTAGGACATCGAGCAGCTTTTGGACATCTGCAAAATGCAGGCCGGTAGTTGGCTCATCTAGGATGTACAGTGTTTTTCCAGTGTCTCTCTTTGATAATTCCGAGGCTAGCTTTACTCGTTGTGCCTCACCACCAGATAGTGTAGTTGATGATTGACCAAGCTTGATGTACCCAAGACCGACATCGTATATTGTTTGTAGGATTCGCTTTATTTTTGGAATGTTTTCAAAAAATGCCAGTGCTTCTTCTACTGTCATATCTAAAATGTCTGCAATGTTTTTGCCCTTGTATAGTACTGATAGTGTCTCGGAATTGTATCGCTTGCCCTTGCACTCATCACACCTGACATACACATCAGATAAGAACTGCATCTCTATTTTTTTGACTCCATCGCCTTCGCATGCAAAACACCTGCCGTCTGCTACATTAAATGAGAACTGGCCAGGAGAATAGCCTCGCTCCTTTGCGGATTCTGTTCCTGCGTATAACTCCCTAATTGGGGTGAATGCGCCAATGTATGTTGCGGGGTTTGATCTTGGGGTTCTGCCAATCGGGGACTGGTCTATTGCAATTACCTTGTCAACGTATCCTGTTCCTTCAATGGACTTGTGCTTTCCGGGCCTTTCATTTGATTTGTAAAAATGCGATGAGAGTGATTTTAGCAGAATTTCATTTACTAGAGTGGATTTGCCAGAGCCTGAGACCCCCGTGACTGTTACCAAGAACCCAAGTGGGATCTCTACTGTTATGCCCTTGAGGTTGTTTTCTGCAGCGCCTTTAATGACTAGTTTTCCTACCTGAGTTCTTTTTTTGTCTGTAAGATTGATGAGTGTTTTATCCTTGAGATAGTCCCCTGTCACTGATTTGTGGTTGTTAAGAATTTGTGATACTGTGCCCTCAAAGACAATTTGCCCTCCGTGGATTCCAGCGCCTGGCCCTAAATCCACTATCCAGTCGGCGTTTTTGATTACCTCCTCATCGTGTTCCACTACTATTACGGTATTATCCAGGTCTCGAAGCTTTACCAAGGTCTTGATTAGTCTGGCATTGTCTCGTTGATGCAGCCCGATTGTGGGCTCGTCTAGTACGTATAGCACGCCTGTGAGATTAGAGCCAATCTGGGTTGCAAGCCTGATTCTCTGTGATTCCCCGCCTGATAATGTGGAGCTTTGCCTGTTTAATGTGAGATAGTTTAGGCCTACGTTTTTTAGAAATTCGAGCCGCTCTGTGATTTCTTTGAGAATGTCTTTTGCAATGTATTTTTCAGTCTCTGTTAGCTTGATTGCCTTGAAGAAATCATAGCAATCATCAATGGACAGATCACAGATATCATAGATTCCTTTTTCATTTACCTTTACTGCGAGTGCTTCAGGCTTTAGCTTTTTTCCATCACACACATTACATGGAATGTCTCTCATGAACTGCTTGAGCCAGTCTCGCTTTGATTCTGAATCAGTTCCCATGAACGCTCGGTGCAAATTGTTCAAAACGCCTTCAAAGGAATTTGTATACTGCCATGACGAGTCAGTTGTCTGGGACTCATACTGGTAGTGAATCATTTGTTCGGTGCCATGCAGGATGATTCTGAGATGCTCTGGTTTTATCTTGTTAATTGGAGTCATTAGATCAAAGCCGATTTTTTTACCGACTGCTCGAAGCTCCTGCTTTCTAAATGATGAAAACCTTCCACTCCATGGTACAATGGCGCCTTCTAAAATTGACTTGGTCTTATCCGGAATGACTAGGTCCTCATCAAACTCCATCTTGATTCCAAGGCCGTGGCATGCCTTGCAGGAGCCAAATGGAGAATTGAAGGAAAACGTTCTGGGCTCTATCTCACCAATTGTTATTCCGCAGTACGGACATGCATTATTTTGGGAAAACATTTTCTCGTCTTTTTCTGATGATATTAGAACTGAGCCCTTGGCTGCCTTTAGCGCATTTTGTATTGCCTCAAATAATCTGCTTTTTTCCTCCTTTGATGCCTTGAGTCTGTCCACTATGATTTCGATATTATGCCATTTTTGCCTGTCAAGTGGTGGGATTTCATCCTCTAATGTGATGACTTGGCCGTCGACTCGTGCGCGGGAATAGCCATCCTTTTTCATCTGCTCAAATAGTTTCTCGTATGTGCCCTTTTTTCTCTGAATTAACGGTGCTAGTACCAGCACTTGTCTTTCATCAAAATCCTTGAAGACTGATTCGCAAATGGATTCTACTGACTGGTTTGATATTTTTCTGCCGCACTTGATACAGTGGGGAATTCCAATTCTTGCATATAGCAATCTAAGATAATCATAGATTTCTGTAGTGGTACCTACTGTAGAGCGCGGGTTCTTTGATGTGGTCTTTTGTTGTATGGATATTGCAGGTGATAGTCCTTCAATGGAATCAACATCTGGCTTGTCCATCATTTCAAGGAACTGTCTTGCATATGCCGATAGTGACTCTACGTATCGCCTTTGTCCTTCGGCGTATATTGTATCAAATGCTAGTGTGGATTTTCCAGAGCCTGATAGCCCCGATATTACTACAAGCTTGTTTTTTGGTATGTCCAAGTTTAGGTTCTTGAGGTTGTGGTGCCTTGCCCCTCTAATCTTTAGTTTATCGTGCATTTTTCTTTTCCAACTCTATTTGAATTCGTCTCAGTCTGTCGCGGCAGGCAATTGCATTTTCAAAGTCTAGATCCTCTGCATATTTTTTCATTTGCATCTCTATTTCTATTATCTCACGGCTCAAGTCATGTGCGGTTTTGTTCTTGATATCATCTAGTGTTGTTTCCTGCTCTGGAATTGATTTTATGATAGTCTTTGGCGTGATATTGTGAATAGAGTTGTACTCTAGCTGCTTTGCGCGCCTTCGATCGGTTTCCTCAATTGCTGATTTAATTGACTTTGTTGTGGTGTCTGCGTATAGTATGACAGAGCCATCTACGTTTCTAGCGGCTCTTCCAAAGGTCTGAACCAAACTGGTGTAATTGCGCAAAAACCCTTCCTTGTCTGCATCAAGTATTGCAACTAGTGCCACCTCTGGGATATCGAGGCCTTCCCGAAGCAGGTTTATTCCAACTAGTACATCAAAATCACCCAGCCTTAGCTGGCGAATAAGCTCAGTTCTTTGGAGTCCTTCAATTTCGGCATGGAGGTATCGTACCCTTACTTCTTTTTTGGATAGATAATCTGCCAAGTCTTCTGCCATTCTTTTTGTTAGCGTGGTCACCAAAACTCGCTGGTTTTTCTCTGTTCTTTTTTTGATCTCAGAGATTAGATCATCCATCTGGTTTTTGGTTGGCCTGATTTGCACTTGGGGGTCCACAAGACCTGTTGGGCGCACAAGCTGTTCTGCAATCTGGTATGACAGCTTTTTCTCATATTCTGATGGGGTGGCAGAAACAAAGACTGTGTTTTT
>CAYOBG010000008.1:0-22320 GCA_964402265.1 uncultured Candidatus Nitrosotenuis sp.
GGTAATGGGCGCGCCTTTGAGTATCTTTTGACCATACTGTTTAGCTCGGATTTGGCAGAAGACCAGTCCCTTGCGCACAAAATCAAGCACGAATTGGATACTACAGTCAAGGCGTTTGTTAGGCGCTCCACTGACAAGCACGGATTGGCAATGCAGGACTATCTGAAATCAATATCCGGGACAGCACAAGCCCTATCAAAGAAACAGAAAATCGCACCAAAGAACAAAGGTGCACTAGTAAAGCTAGTCGACTATGAATCCGAATCAAGGGCACAAGACAAGATAGTTGCCGCAATTTTGTACGAGTCTCAAACCATTCCATATGGTGAGGTGTTAGCTGTGGTAAAGAAAATCTCGTCCGCTGCAAAATCAAAGATAATCTCTGACTTTGCAAGACTTCGAGAAAACAGACGACAGAGACCGCCACGTGCATTTGAGATGACGCAATACACGTTTGATGTTATAGGAAACTTTGGGATGTTTCGCGACCTGCACAGACATCGTGTGCTGACACTGGAGCGACAATTGCTCACCACAGATCACGGATTTGCAATATCACAGGAAATAATCGAGCTTGGAATCGACAAGGAGTTCAAGGAATGCATGAACCACACCAAAAAGACATTTGATAGTATGAGGGGGAAATTCCCGCAGCAAGCGCAGTATGTGGTAAATTTCGCATACAACTATCCGTTCTTTATGAACATGAACCTTCGAGAGGCAGTGCACCTAATTGAGCTAAGAACCATTCCTCAAGGACATATTGACTATCGCCAGGTTGCCCAGAAAATGTTTTTGGAAATACAAAAGAAACATCCGCATTTATCAAAAATAATAAAATTTGCAGACCTCAAATCATACGAGCTGGAAAGATTCGAGTCTGAAAAAAGAATCGAGGAAAAACGCAAGTCCTCAAAATAGGAAAAATCCTATAATACAACAATACCATACAATGATACCATGGAACGAATAGAAAAGCCTCAGGAAGAATGGAAAAAAACCCTGTCTGAGGACGAATTTGATGTATGCAGAATGAAATCCACTGAACCGCCATTTACTGGAAAATACACGTACTGCAAGGATGATGGAATTTACCGCTGCACATGCTGCGGCAATGAATTATTTAGCTCAAAGACAAAATATGATTCCGGCTCTGGCTGGCCTAGCTTTTGGGAGCCAATCAGACCAGACAATGTCAAGTATGAGCGTGACTCGGCATATGGGATGATTCGAGTCGAGGTAATGTGCGCTAAATGTGATGCTCATTTGGGGCATGTATTTGAGGACGGTCCAGACCCGACGGGGAACAGGTTTTGCATTAATTCAGTATCGCTCCAGCTGGAAAAACAAAAGTAACCATATTAATAAATCGGGAAAAAATCAGGTCTTGAGTAGAAATGAGAATCATAGTTTGCGGGTTTGGCACAGTCGCTCAAAGCCTGGCAAAATTACTTGTATCACGCTCTGATGATCTGTATGCAAAATATGGAATAATGCCAAGAATTGTCGGCGCGTTTGATACGCATGGCGGCGCAGTGGAACAATCAGGCCTTGACTTGAACAGACTAGTTGAGGTCAAGAAAAAACATGGTTCGATTAAGCATTACGATAAATCAAAAAAGAAATGGTCCGGCCTTGATATAATAAAAAATGTTGATGCTGATGTTTTGATAGAAACAACTGCAAGTAACTACAAGGATGCAGAGCCTGGCATGTCGCATATCATAACTGCAATGAAAAGAGGAATGCATGTAGTGTCTGTGAATAAAGGTCCACTTGCAATTGCATTTCCATCACTAATGGAGCTTGCAACGTATAACCAGGTCCAGTTCAGGTTTTCAGGTACAGTTGGAGGCGGAACGCCCATTTTGAATTATGCTAAAAGTAGCTTGCAGGGCGAGCAGATCATATCATTTGCTGGAATACTAAACGGCACTACAAACTATATCCTAACTAACATGGCGCGAGGAATGAGCTTTGCCCAGGCACTAAAGGATGCCAAGTCGCGAGGATATGTAGAGGCAGACGAGTCACTAGACCTGGATGGGTTTGATGCGGCGGCAAAACTTGTCATCTTGGCAAACTGGATTATGGGAATGAAAGTCACACTAGATGATGTGAATCGTACTGGCATACGCAAAGTAACACTAGATGATGTCAAAAAGGCTGCAAAGAAAAAGATGGCAATAAAGCTGATTGCGTCATGTGACAGGGAGCTAGTCGTATCACCAAAAGAGATACCAATTGATGATCCATTATGTGTGAACGGTACGCTAAACGCAATATCATTTACATCAGAGCATTCTGGTACTCAGACCATAATAGGAAAAGGGGCGGGAGGAACTGAAACAGCTAGTGCCATTTTACGTGACTTGCTGGATATAAGAAAGGAAATCCAACGGGATTGAAGTCAAATCTAATATCAAAGACAGAGACTGCCGAGGTTCTAAAAAACATCATAGAACAGTGGAAGGTCGAGCTGCCAAAGATAAAGAATCTCAAGATTTACGAGCTTGACGAAGGGCAAATTATAGTCGGTGAAGGGCTGACTGCAATCAAGGTTGGTGATAACTATCTGCCGTTTTTGTCCGATACTGTAACGCTAGAAAAATTTCCCAGTGTTACAGTGGATATGGGTGCAGTCAAGTTCATGTGCAATGGTGCAAATGTAATGCGTCCCGGCATTCGAAGCTTTGGAGAATTTGAAAAAGGACAGATTGTCGGCATTGTGGAGGAATCAAAGAAAAAGTATCTATCAGTTGGTAGGGCACTAGTGTCCAGCAAGGAGATGGCTGAGCTGTCCAAGGGAATAGTAATTGAGAACCTGCACTATATCTCTGACAAGTACTGGGAAATCAAAAAGTCAATCAAAGACTAGAGTAACTCTAGAAATTCTTTTTTTGTAATGTTGCAATCAGATATGACTCGCAGAGTTTGATTGCTTTTTTTGTGTCATTGATTGCCTCGGCTTTTGTGTTTCCTTGTCCTCTCGCTTGAGGAATTTCAAGACATTGTCCGATGTAAAACTTGCCATCTTTTTTTATCCTGATAGTATAGGTTTGTTTTTCGGACATACCCCTAATTGTGTTTTTAATTATATAAAATTAGGTTCAGATCTTTCAGCCAAATTACTTCAAGGATTTAACCCTAAGCATTTTTGGTATGATATTTTTTGCGCGGTAAAAGTACCCGTCATAATTCGTGCGTAATTGTGAGGGGTTCTCCGCTAGAAAATTTTTTTTCTAAAGTTTTTGTCAATTCACCATCCATAACAGACTGGTTAGGAATCATACCGTAAAACAAGGTGGTAATTATACGATAACCACATATTGTTTGAAAAGAAAATCAACACTCTTAACTGTGAATGATACTATCATACACCGTTGGGCAACTCTCAAACATATGATCTAAACATCAAAGGAATCGGCCTAATCCAGACAGGAAAAATCGATGAGGCAATTGCGTGCTTTGATAATGCCATTCAGATAAACCCCAACGAGTATCAGGCATGGTACAACAAGGGAACCACACTAGAGTTGACTGGGAAATATGCTGATGCAATCAAGTGCTTTGATGAGGTAATCAGAATCGCTCCAGAATATTCCAGGGCATGGGTTCTCAAAGGACATTCACTTGCAAAACTAACCAGATATGATGAGGCACAGAGATGTTTTGATAGAGCGGAAAAATTATCCAAGATAAATTCCATAATGTAGAATAGAAACTCTTAATCAGGTGTTGGAAAAAATAATGATTCATGGGCCTCTTTGATAAGATTAGGAAAAGCCCGGATCCTAGCACCATGAAGGACTGGTTTGACAAGGGAGTGGCCTTTGGAAAATCAGGCAAGTTCAAGGAATCTATCGAGTGCTTTGATATGGCAATTAGGATAAACCCAAACTTTCCTAATTTGTGGAACAACAAGGGAAATGCTCTAGATGAGCTTGGCAAGCCTCACCAGGCACTAAGATGCTTTGATAAGGCAATCAAGATGAACCCTCAATACTATAATGCGTGGTACAACAAGGGCTTGACTCTACGCAAGATTGGAAAATATGATGAGGCCGATTATTGTTTTAATCGGGCAAAGAAGCTAGAAAAATAATTTCAGGTATAACACATTTAGAATCGGTTATCTTCAGAAGACACGATTTTCCATACTGTCCGTCAAGACATAACAAATTCTAATATGGCTTATAAAACGAATTTATTCCAAACAATAATGATTTCCAGATTGGATTCATTGTTCTGTTCTTATCCAAATTGGCAATTTTAACAAAATACTCATCATCAACCCAATTCTTTGCATCTAGAATTTCTGGCACTTCATTATCATGATGGATCATAAGTTTATCTGCTAAACAATATAATGTAGATAATCCGGCTAATGCATCCATAACTACAGTATAATTGATTTCGAACTGTTTAGTTCCTAATCCATGTTTCAAATCATTGTATTTCTGCCACCATTCAAGTCGCTCTACAAATGGAGAAAAAAGAAGATTATGCGCCCTCGAGATGATTTTAAATTTAGATAATACTGATTTTGAGTTAATCTCATGAATTAATCTCGGTATACTTTTCGGTTGTTTTGTTCCCGAGTCATCAATAGCATCATCTAATGGAATGTTACATCGATTAGCAATCAACCTAGTAACAGATTCTATTTGTGGACCACATACTAATATCATATTCAATAATCGCGGAGAGAAAATTTTAGCAGTAGTTTGCCTTTCATAAGGAATTATTTCATCGAATTTGACCATTTGTTTTTCTAAATCCAAATGTAATTTCTGTAAATTTTTTAATTGAAATTTTAGGGATTCAATATCGCTCATTTACTCGCATTTTGTATCAAAGCCAACCACTTATCTTTTCTCTGAATCTTAGCCCCATAAACTTTAGATGCAATCTTATTTACTAATGCTGATACAAACTAATGCAATTATGGTAAATTTGATATTCAATTATCAAAAAGGAATCTGTTTTTTCAAATAGATTACAATTTTTCTTTACCTTGAATTTCCCATTAAGATGTTCTATTTTGTTATTATTCATGTTTCACGTAACATGAGGTGTCAAAAATGAGGTATAGATTATTGCCTATAATTTCTCTGTAAACTCTCGGCTGCCTGCTTTGGTAATTACCAAAACATCGATTCCGTCACCAGAAAATGAATCCCTCATGGTTGCTGCCTTTACAGACTTTACTGCTAAATCTACTGCCTCTTTTTCTGGCATTCCTGGCTTGAACTGGTGGTCCAAAATACCCAATGCCATTTCTGCACCAGTACCAACGGCAGCATAATCATCAGGTAATACTGAACCTAATGGGTCCAAAGTGAAAATTGATGGCTTGTCAACTACGCCGCCTACTATTACCTGAGTCAAAAGTGGGAAAAATCGTCGCTCATACATCATGTTTGACATCATTTTTGCTATAGAATTCTGTGGGACGTCTCGCTTTAGCTCCATTTTTCGAATCTTTGCTAATGCCTTTATCTGTAATACCAAAATCTGCATGTCGGCTACCAAGCCTGCAACGCTTGTGCCTACCTTGTCAGTTAGAGTAAATGTCTTTTTTGTAGTCTTTGATACCAAAAAATTACCATAAGCGATTCTTTTTTCGCTTGCAAATACAACTCCACCATCGAATGTGATTCCGACTGCAGTTGCTCCTGGCATGTACATTGACATGTTTTGAGTTGGTTTGGATGCACTTTAAAGTCTTTTCTGGCTAGAATAGGCTCAAAATCTATCCAGTATCAGACACATGCATTTTGTGGTTTTTTGCAATAGATCGATTCTTGCAAATTCATTTGGCGAGTGGATCCTTGCAAACAGAAAAGTCGATCCAATTGAGATGCACGGTGCCTTCAAAACATTGGCAAAAGAGTGCATTGGCCCAGTGCCGGCATTTGACACATTTACGATATACTTTCCAAATGATTTCTTTGCAGCATCTTTGACCACACCCACAAATGGATCTCGAGGATCAGTCCTTGATGCTGCCTCCCCATGATACATCTTGACATCAATATCTGAAAATCCATGCTTTTTGAGATGTGCTTTTAGTCGTGCTATCTGTTTTTTTGGGTCCATTTTTGGAACGAGTCTAAAGTCAATCTTTACCATTGCATTTGCAGGCAAAACGGTTTTTGCGCCCTGTAAGGTGTAACCGGAAATCATTCCTGCAATATTACATGTAGGATCACCAGCTAGTGCCTTTTTGACATCGAGTCCTTTTTTCCCAGTTACAAATTGCGAAATTCCATATTCTGCCTTGAATCCAGATTCATCAAACGGTTCTTTTGATAATAATTCCAAGTCAGATTTGCTAAACGGTGTTACTTCCTTGTACCAATCTTTGATCAAAATCTTTCCAGATGAATCCCGCAGTGTTTTTAGTGCGTCAACTAGTCGCCAGGCAGGATTTTTTATAATAACTGCAAGGCTAGAGTGAGCGTCTCGAATAGACTCCTTTGCAGATAATTCCACATACAGCAAGCCCTTCATGCCAAGACCTATGATTGGCCTGTTTTTTGCATCAACATACCCAAACTCCCAGATAACACCATCACATGAGAATTTTTTTGCATACTTTTTCAAATATTGTTCAACATGCGCGCTTCCAATTTCCTCCTCACCCTCAATTACAAATTTCACATTACAAGGTACATCACCTGTTTCTTTCAAGAATGCCTCTACTGCCTTGATTCGAGTGATGAGCTCACCCTTGTCGTCTGCAGAACCGCGTCCAAAGATTTTGTTCCCCTTTACCTTTCCACTAAACGGTGGGTCATCCCACAGATCAAACGGCTCTGCAGGTTGCACGTCATAATGATTGTAAAATAGTATGGTCTTGTTTGGGTTTTTCTTTGATTTGATTTCGCCATATACTAGGGGCGCTACTCCTTTTTTTAGCCTCAAAATTTCCGATTTGATTTCAGATTTTTTTAGCATCTTTGCAACCAGTCTTGCGCATTGCTCAATTCCCTCATTTTTTGCAGAAACGCTTGGCTGTCGTATCAATACCTGAAGGTCAGATATTAAATTCGGCATGTTCCTATCTACATGTGAGAGAATTTTTTTCATCGAATCACTTTGTCAAATGGCTTCATCACACTAGGAATCATATCAAGCAGATCAGTGGCTACCATGTGAAATCCGTTTTTCTTTTGCGCTGCCTTTCCTGCCATTCCATTTACAAATGATGCAGCCGCTGCTGCCTCTATTGGGTTTCTATTTTTTGATAATATCCCTGCAACCAATCCAGATAATACATCGCCAGTTCCGCCGACGGTCATTGCCGCCAAATTCTTTGGATTGACATAGGTCTGCTTGCCGTTTGATATGACATCAGTTGCCCCTTTGAGAAGAATAGTAACTGAATGCTCCTTGGCATATTTTTCAACCAGTGTGGTTCTTTCCTTGATTTTGTTTGACGGCAAGACTCCAAACATTCTTTGAAATTCCCCTGCGTGCGGTGTCACTACGACATTTTTCTCAGGCAATAACGGTAGAATATAGCTAGTCAAGGCACTTGCGTCAAGGGATAATCTGACATCCTGTGATAGTAATGATCTTACCAGATTTTTGAGGCCTTCCTCGTCTGCTATTGCAAGGCCCATTCCTATTGTTGCAGAATCAAGTCTTGACTGGACTTGGCCTAGAAGCTTGTTTGCAGAACCGCGTGTCAGCTTGGCATCAACCATTGGTATGACTATCAAGTTTGGTGAGATTGCTCTAGTTGCAGATGCATTAATCTTTGGAACCGCGGTGTAAACAAGGTCAGTTCCAGAACGTAGTGCAGCAAGTGAGGCCAAAACAGGTGCTCCATGATACATGTAGCTGCCACCAACGACTAGGACCTTGCCGTTTTGCCCCTTTCTGAAATCCTGCTTTCTGCCAGGAATGAATTTCTTTACTAGAATAGGTGTTAGTTTTTGGGCCACTAGTTCTACACTATATCGTTTGGATAAATTTTCTTCGCTTAGCTTGCGGGTTTGCTTTCAGATTCCTTGATCATTTCGCGAATTGTCTCAATTACCTCTTTGGACTTTTGCTCTACTTGCTGTACCAGCCAGTCTCGTTCCAGTCTGAGCTGCTCTTCTGAGCTTTGTAGCTTGAGTAGTGTCTCTTGAAGTCGCTTGTTTAGATCATCGGATCTTGCCTTTTCTTCTGATATGGTCTTGTTTGCCTGCTCTAGTTGTATGACCTTGGTGTTTAGTTCTGCGTTTAGGTTTTGCAGTACGGATTCCTTCCATTTTTCTTCCTGCTCTATTTTTTCAAATTCACGAATCCTGTCATTTAACAGATAGGACAGGTCTTCAAGCATTTTCTCTCTCTGGATTGACTTCATTTTGCGGATATCATCTGCAAAGCCAAGTTTTTCCAAGTCTTGTTTTGTTACGTGGTTCTCTGGGTGGATTACGCCAAAATCCTTTACGCTTTTGCGTGCCTTATCCAACTCCAGCCTGTCTGATTTTTTGTGCTCTGTTAGCAATTCGGAACGTTTTGTATGATACTAAAAAGGACTATTAGATTGTGTTTGTATTATTAGAACGAACCACGCACTGTTCGATTTTTCTTTTGGCTCTTTTTCGGGTTTCTTTGTGCCCAACCAAATTTCACTATCCTGAGAGCAGTGAAGCGCTTTGAGACGCACATTAACCATAAAATCGAATCTTACAGGATTCAAACCTTCTGAATGTTTTAAGGAATTACTTTAACGCCGTTCCAGAATGCCACATAGTCTTTGATCTTTTTTGCAGCATCTGTCGGATCAGGATAATACCAAGCACAATCTTTGTTGGTTTTTCCATTGGCAGAAACAGAATAGTAGCTTGCCATGCCTTTCCAGCCACACATTGTATTGGTATTAGATTTTTTAAAAAAATCCTTTTTTATCGTGTTTGGCGGAAAATAATGATTTCCCTCCACAATTATTGTGTCATTGCTTTCTGCTAATATGGTATCATTCCAAATGGCTTTCATATCTAAGACTTGCCCTTTGAGAAAAGTGCCAAAGCAAAATAATCTTGGCTGTCAGTCCAGATCTGTTTCAGATCAAATCCTGCCATTTTTGACATCTGTTTTATTTGTGGAATCGTGTATTTGTGAGAATATTCGGTTCGGATCATTTCATCTTTGTCCAAGAATATACTCAGATTAGCATCAGGTATGGCAATCTGTTGTTTAATTTTTGATTTCAGATGCATTTCGATTCTCTTTTCTTTAGAATTGTAAAACGACACATGTTCAAAGCTTTCCAGATTAAAGTTACCATGCAACTCTTCATTGATTCTCTTAAGCACATTGAGGTTAAACTCTGCAGTTATGCCACTAGAATCATTGTATGCTGACTCTAAGATCGTTCTGTCTTTGACCAAATCCAGTCCTAAAAGGAACAGGTCATCAGCATTAATAGAATCGTGAATTTTTTTCAAAAACTTCATGGCATTTTCTTGATCAAAGTTTCCAATACTAGAACCAAAAAAGGCAATAATTTTCTTCCCATCGATTTCTTTGACATGCTCAAGGCCATGTTCATATTGGTCTATGATTCCAGTTATGTGCAGATTTTCGAATTCATCTTGTAGTCTTTGGCTGCTTTGGTGTATTACATCTGAAATATCAATAGGATAATAGTAAACCCTTTCTTGTCGAGGCGAGAGAATCTCAAAAAGATGTTTTGTCTTTATTGCAGAACCGCTACCCAATTCAACTACAGCGTAGTTATCGTCCAGATGAGCTAAAAATTCGTCTTTAAAGCAAGACAGAATCTCTAGCTCTTTTTTTGTCAGGTAATATTCTGGCAAATTACAGATCTGCTCAAATAACTCGGATCCTTTATCATCATAGAAATATTTGGATGAGATGAACTTGTTTTTTTGAGACAGGCTAGATGATATCTCATCTGCAAAACTCTCTTCGCCACCAAGACGGGTTTTCATTAGATAGCAGGTAGAGGATACATCGATTTTCGTATATTTTGGGTTGTGGTTTATTTTCTTCATAAGCAGTTTTTTATTGGGGTTTTTCATTTCATTGGTTTTAAAAATCTTTAATCATTTTATGATCATAAAATGATATTGAATATGCCAGTAAATTTCCAAATTGATGAGAAACAAATGAATAGCAATTAAAGAGATGACACACATTGCTTTCCACATATTCAATTATTGATGAGTTCAAAACACTACGAATGACTACGCTTGATATCGTATCCACCCTTGAAAAAGACGACTTTGTCATGCAAACCGCTCCATATGTGAGTCCACCAAAATGGCATTTGGGGCACGTAAGCTGGCTATTTGAGATGCTCTTGGAACAAACAGACAAGAATTATTCCTTGTATGATCCAGAGTTTTTGAAATATCTTAATTCGTATTATAACAAATTTGGAGAGCAACATGACAAGGCAAGCAGAGGAATGGTCGCAAGACCAACAACTAATGAAATTCTAGAATATTATAGCGAGATCACACGTAGAATGATTGATTTTCTTCAGAATAGTAATTTTGACGACTCGACAAGAAAACTAGTTGAGCTTGGAATCCATCATGAGTGCCAGCATCAGGAGCTTTTAGTTTATGACTTGCAACATATACTTGCCGACAGATATACACCAAAAATCAAAAAGCAGTCCCTGAAAACAGCCAACCTAAAACAAAAACAAATCCACATTGACGGTGGAATATACGCACTTGGCTATTCTGGTGGAGAGTTTTGTTATGATATCGAGATTCCAGAACATAAAGTCTACCTAAACGATTACAAAATCGATTCTTTGCCTGTCAGTAATGGAGAATTTATTGAGTTCATTGAATCCGGAGGATACCAAGATTACAGATGGTGGTTATCTGATGGGTGGGATGCAGTTCAGAAAAACAAATGGGATTCTCCGATGTACTGGCATAAAGAAAACAACGAATGGTTCGTATTGGATTTTCTTGGAAAACGCAAAGTAAATCCTAATGAGCCCGTTTGCCACGTTAGTTTTTACGAATCTGACGCATATTGCAAGTGGCGAGGAAAACGCCTACCAAGTGAGGCAGAATGGGAAAAAGCTGCATGCTGGAATGATGAAAAACAGATCAAGACGATTTTTCCATGGGGAAATGAATCGCCCTCCGAAAAACATGCAAATCTACTAGAGTCTAATTTATGGGGGTGCTCTGAGATTGGGTCTTATCCTGATGGTAAGAGTCACTATGGATGCCACCAGATGATTGGCGATGTGTGGGAGTGGACATCATCTGAATTTGTCGGCTATCCCGGCTTTCAATCTGGCTTTTCTGAATACAATGACAAGTGGTTTACAAATCAAAAAGTATTGCGTGGTGGATCTTTTGGCACTCCAAGACGCTCAATTCGAGGAAGCTATAGAAATTTTTTCAGATTAGATGACCGATGGATGTTTTCAGGGTTTAGATGTGCCGAAGATATCTAGCTGTACGAGTTTTTGATTTATTCTTCTATACAAATCCGTCAAGTCAATCGGTTCTATAGATAAACAATTAGTTCAAGTCCTTACAGGACTTGACAGAATCAAAAATGAATAACCTTAATTCAGAATCCAAGTAACGGCAGAAAGCGATTGGACACTTAGAATATCCTATTAAGGGCATTTTGAAAATTTGTAAAAACCACGGAATCTCTGAGAGAATTCTTCAAAAAGGGGTTTTACAGATCTTTGATAGTTTCGAGAAAGTTGAGGCTCTTGTGTATCGTGTTCTCCGGCCAACAGTTGAGCATCCATCCATTGCTTACTTTGTAAAATTCCATCTTTTTACAATCGCGATCGTATTCAAGCTGACTATTATCAAATTCCCAATTAAATCCATTCCGTATCTCTACGGATGGATAATTATGGCCACGAATCAGAGTGATGGTATTTTTCTCATAGTCTGATTTGACCTCAGCATATAGTGCATTTGGATAGAGGTAAATCACATTAGGATGGCCAGTAATTGCATCAAACATCCGTTTTGTGACATATTCGCTATGCAGCATTATTATCTTGTCATATTTTGCAAGAATGGATGGATCTTTGTCTATATCTACATCCGTTATGACTGGATAATCCAAAAGTCGAAATGCCTGAATGGCATTTGGATTAGCTTGTGATTGCGCAAAGTTGTTCTGAATTGGAATTGTGAGACATGTTTCGTCGCATTCCCCCCGGTAATATGTATAGAATCCAGGTTCTGTATATGCAGATGCCGTAAATGTCGGATACACAACAACAGTACTGTCATCTGAGCGAACTGCGGTATAGTCTATTTTGGGATCTATCTCCAAAATTACTCTTCCAAATACCTGCTTCCCATCTTCCGTCGTGGTGTCAGATTCTTTCACATATGTTTGGAATACTGATGTTGATGGGAGTAGAGTCCAGCTTGAATCTCTTGTAAAATACTGATTTGCCAATGTTTCAAAGTCTTCAGGCTCCGTTGTTGCATTAGATAAAGAGTACCAGATTATCGCTGTAGCAATTATGACGGCTGCTGTGATACCAATAATGATTGGCTTTCTCAAGTATTTTATTTCTAATTGTGTTTGTTTAAATCTTCACTTGGTTTTGTCGTTACATCAAAATTTAGATATTAACGAATCTCCAATAGTTTAATAAAAATTCAAAAAATTTGCGCGGACATGCTAGAACAGATATGGCTAACACCTTCTGGCCCACTTTTCTTAGAGGGTAAAATTTTCTTATGATTGTCTTTCCGTTCTATAGATTGTTGACAAACTCAAGCCGTGAAACCTTTTGACACATAATTACGTACTATTCTGATTCTTCCTTGGGCTCTTCTGCCTTTGGTTCTTTTTTGGATTTTCTGTCATAGAACGCCTTTCTTGCAAATGCAATGTACGTGGTATGGCCTATACCATAGAAGGAATGTCGAGTCTTTCCTTCCCTTGCCTCTATTGTTCTTAGTATGTGCTCAGAGCACTCTATGTCGGTAAACTCGTTTTCAACTAGAGCTGTTGTGAGTTTTTCAAGCTGATTCATCGTAGGACATATTGCAATAAATGCACCAGAACCTTTGAGCATCTTTCTTACCTGTGGCACTACGGTCCACGGGTCACCCAAATCCACTACTGCCATGTCCATTTCAGTTAATGGCATCTTTTTTGCCACCTTGAGATCCATTTCATGCATTGTGATGTATTTTAGCATGCCAGCGCGCGTGATGTTCTTTTTTGCAATCACCATAAAGTCAGGCGCCACATCAAATGTGTAGATATGGCCTCGCGGCTTTACAATACTGGCAAGAAATGTAGTGAGTGCGCCACTTCCAGTTCCTATTTCGACTATTTTCTGGCCTGACTGGACTCCTGCACGTGCTGCAATGTACCCCAAGTCTTTAGGATAGACAATTTGTGTTCCATGCTGGCTTCTCATTACAAAGTCATGAACTGTAGGTTCCAAGAGATAGACGTACTTGTCCTTGTTTGTGCGAAGGCGAGACCCAAATTCCTTGCCTATTGCATCTGCGTGTTTTATGACGCCAACATGGGTGTGCAAGGATTGTTTCTTGTCTATCTTGTTTAGCCATTTTTTAGAATCATTGTAGAAAAACAAAACATACGAGTTGTTCTTTATCTTCATAATCTGGCACTTTGCAGATCGAATAATAAGCTATCTTAGAAGGTCTTTGCCTTTTGGATCTTGCGCAACGCATCCAAATAGTCACGGACTTGTGCATGGGTTGGATTGAGGTCCATCAGGTTTTGTATGTTGACGTTAAGCTTGGCAAGCTCATCATAGATGTTCTTGTCTTCTAGAGTGTCAACTAGAGACTGCAGTGAGAATGGTTTTTGCAACAGTTCCACAATCTGCTTTAGGTTTTTGATTGAATCCATCAGTGTTTCCTGCACATATGCAGATGCAAATATTATTCTCTGCGATGCGTTTAGCCCGAGAATTTCTTTTGCGGTTTGAAGCCCGTTGAGCTTGGGCATTGAATAGTCCAGTACCACTGCATCAAACGGATTATCCGGGTTTGCTGCAAGCTCTTTAGAATATGCCAAAACGCATGCCTCGCCATCCTGGGTGGTAACCACTGTGTGGTTTCGGTCCTCAAGAATTGTTTGATATTGCGATAGCAGGTCTGGCTCGTCATCTGCAATTAGTACTTTCATCATATTGTATCCAAATTCGATAAATATAGCATTTATTGCGTTAGCTGGACTTGCTTTCGATAAACTTGGTGAATTGTTTCGATAACGCTGTCGATTTCATATGGTTTGTAGATTACTGCAGCTGCACTCAGGTCTTTTAGTTTCTTTTCAGTATCAAATGTGAGGTCAGCAGTGACCATTATCAGCTTGGCATCTGGATTAATTTTTTTGATATTCTCCAGTGCGTAAAACCCGTCATATTCAGGCATCATGACATCAAGCAGTGCGATGTCTGGCTTGTGTTTTTCGTACAATTCCACCGCTGTTTTTCCATTATAGCCACGGCCCAGAACAGTAATTTCTTTGATTTCCAAGTATTCGCAAAATACCTCTACTGTGTCAACATCGTCATCAACTACGATTACTTTGACCATTCTTTGCCACCTTTTTCGTTCCAGCACATCTTGTGATACCAATTTGAGCCGTACAGGACTGTGCCTTCAGTAATTTGGACTGTATTCTCACAGATCATGCATTTGCTGTTTAAATTGATACCATAGACTTGGCTCATACGTTATGGTTTTTCTACATGAATTGATTTTATCCACTAGTTTGTTCGGAACAAACGAACTACATTCTTGTTGGGGTCTGAATTCCCACTAGATCAAGTGCCTTTTGCAGACAAGACTGGAAGGAATGCACAAGACATATTCTTGCATTTAGTAATTGCTGGTCTTGCGCATCCAAGACCCGCACATGCTCATAAAATGCATTAAACGAAACCGCAAGCGAATAACAATATTTTGCAATCACCTTTGGGGAAAGATTGTTTGCAGCATCATACACTGCCAGGTCCAGCTTGCCAATTGACTTTACCAGGCTTGCTTCGTATTGGTCCTGCAACAGATCATAGCTTGCATCAAAGTTAGGTGGGGTGTTTGATTTCTCTATTATTCTTGTAGCCCTAGCGTATGCATACTGGATGTATGACGCAGTATCACCCTCAAGGCTCAGTGATTTTGCAGTATCAAATGTTATGATTTTGTCCAGGTCCTGCTTTATCATTTCATATCGTAGTGTAGCTACTGCCACATTTTGCGCAATTTCGTGTAGTTTCTGGTCAGAAAGATCAGGGTTTCTCTTTTTTGTCTCCTCTAGGGTTTTTTGCTCTAATGTGTCTAGAATCTTGTCGGCATTGACGTACAAGCCCTTTCTGCCAGACATTTGTGCGCTTTTTCCGCCGGTATCGAGCCCAAGTGAGTTTGCAGTATCAGATGATAACGTGACTGATTCGTAGCTGAGGTGTGTGTATTCTTTTTTGTTAGAACCAAACTTTGCCATTAATGTGGTGATAATATTCTGTAGTCGTGCTTGCCTAGAGTCAATTACAGTAATGACCCTGTCTGCAGTATAGTTGCGCTTTGGTGAATCGTTTTGCTCAAGTGTTGTTTGCCAGAGTGTTTTGTTGTTTGGCTGTGTTGTGTATTTTTTGTAATAGAATGGATCCTCGACTAGTCCTAGCTTCCATGCAGCATACGGAATGTCTTTTGCAATATAGGTTGCAGTGCCATTACTTCGAACTAGGACCTTGTCTTCTTCGCCTTCTGCAATTATGACCCAGCAGTCCTTGTTTTTTCCCTCGGCTTCAAACTTTATCAGATTCATTTTCTTTAGGGTCTCAAAGATTTGCGGCCAAAGCTTGGAGCGTACAATTTCTGATTCAAAGTTCAGGCAGTCATATGATGCGCCAAGGCGCCAGCAAGTCTTTAGCTGCTCAGACAAAACCCGGGCAGTAATTTTTGATGCAAATTTGGCAGTCTCGGAATTGCCTTCCTCGATTTCCTTTAGGATTTTGTTTCTGATTTCCTGCAAGTTTGGCTCTGTTTGGTATCGCTCTGTAGTCTTGACATAGACCTCATCACCACAATAATGATCAAATTTCTGCCCAGCTGGCGGCTCTTCAGAAAACCCAAGATGCCGAAATCCAAGCAAAATGTCTGCTACCTGCAACCCAGAGTCATCAACATAGTTTAGTGTCTGAACAGAATAGTTTGCCTTTTGCAAGATGCGGATTATGGAATCCCCAACTACCACATTTCTCACGTGCCCAATGTGTAGTGCCTTGTTTGGATTCACGCTGGTGTGCTCTACTGTGATTTTTGCGCTTTTTCCAATCTCAACTGCACCATAATTGTCATTCTGAGACTGGGTGATTACGATTTTTGCCAGCTTGCCATTGTCTGCGTAAAAATTGACATACCCAGAAGGGTGAGCCTCTGCCTTTGATATCAAGCCGCCCACAAATATTTCATATTTTTTTGCAATGTTTTGTGCTATTTCGTTTGGTCTTTTTCGTAAAGTCTTTGCTGCCAAGAACGCAACATTACATGTTACATCTCCAAATCCTTCCTTTGCTGGCTCTAGTGCAAAGCCAGACTCTGAAATGTTTTCCTCTCGTAAAATGACAGATAGGTTTTGTCTGATTTCATCTAGTAAGACTCGAAAGCTCATTCCTACAGCTCCGAGAGTGTCGGCGCTATTTTGTTTAGCGCCTCAATTACGCCATCACCCGCATGTGCAGATGCCACCATTGTTGCCTGTGATTTGATATCATCAAATGCATTGCCTACTGCAATGCTGAACTTTGCTAGCTTGAATAATGGAACGTCTGTTTCGCTATCACCAATTGCGATCACATCCTCAGAGTGAACATCAAGTTTTTTCATTACCTCTTTGAACCCCGTTGCCTTGTCTATACCTGCAGAGTTTATGTGGATTGCATATTGGCTGTCTGCCAAAACCACGTCAAGTGTTGTGTTTTGTATTATTTTTTGTGCATCCCTCATGTCAAATGTTCTCTCCAGCACAACCTCAGTCATTCTTGGAAAGACTGGTTTTTCTTTTACGTTGTCAATCTTTGAGCGAATCATAGTTAATGCTTCAACGCATTTTTCCTTGTTGCCAAGTAATGTGTGATCATTTGAACCATATGTGATGCATCCGCCATTTTCTCCAACGCCTAATGTATCAAGACCTCCAAAGACTCCAAGCAAATACGCCTCAACAGATGAGCGTCCTGAAACCAGAATTACATTGTGGCCTAGTCTCTTCATGTGTCGCAGAGAATTTAGTGCGCCAAGATGAATTCTTCCTCCGCCATTTTCTGTTATTGTACCATCAATGTCAACTGCAAAGGTCTTGCGCCTCATGTCGTGTTTTGCGTTGCCAGCTAGATAATAATCAATCAAAAGATTTTATTGACAAACCAAGATGTCTTAATTGAAACAGATTGGGAATTCCTGAAAAAATTAAAGCTATCCAAGATCAAATACACAGCACCCAGCTAAACAAGGCAACAGAGCACCACATAGGTTTGCTCAAAGCAAAGATTGCCAAGCTCAAAAGAGAGCAGGAAAGCAGTCAAGCAAAAAGATCAGGAATCAGTACTGACGGGTTTGATGTAAAAAGAACAGGAGATGCAACAGTTGTGTTCATCGGATTGCCAAGTGTCGGAAAATCTACTTTGCTAAACAAGCTTACCGGTTCAAAATCTGCAGTTGCAGCATACCAGTTCACCACCCTAACTGTGGTGCCGGGAATTTTAGATTACAGGGGTGCCAGGATTCAAGTTTTGGACTTGCCAGGAATCATCGAAGGTGCATCAAAGGGCAAGGGCCTTGGAAGAAGGATTCTCTCAGTTGCCCGCAGTGCAGACTTGGTGATTCTGGTGCTAGATGTTTTCCAGCCGTATCACGAAAATGTTCTGAGAACAGAGCTAGGCAACATTGGAATAAGACTGGATCAAAAGCCGCCAAACATTGTAATAGAAAAGGCGTCAACTGGCGGAATTGCCATTGCCCAGCAGGTAAAGCTGACCACAATTTCTGAGAAACTCGTGCGTGAAATACTAAACGTATATGGTATTACGAGTGCACGGGTAGTAATACGGGAAGATATTACCTCAGAACAGCTAGTAGACTACTTAACAGGTGATAAGAGCTACGCACAATCCATTACCATTTTAAACAAAATAGACCTAGTTGACCCAAAGTTCGTAAAGGCGGTCCAGACCAAGGTCAAGTCAAAAGTCATTCCGGTTTCTGCAGACTCGGGGGTCAACATCGAGGCAATCAAGGAAAAAATCTACGAAAAACTTGATTTCATCAGACTATACATGAGACCAAAAGGTGGCGAGACAGATTTCAAAGAACCGCTAATTATTCGAAGAAACTCCACAGTAGAAGATGTATGCAACAAGTTGCATCGCAGCTTGAAAAAAGAATTTCGATATGGTTTGGTGTGGGGAAAGAGTGTAAAGTTTGGCGGACAGCGAGTTGGATTACAACATGTTCTACAAGACGAAGATGTTCTAACAATTATCAAAACTCGTTGAGATTATACAAAACATGGATCAAGAAACTGAAAACCGTTGGTGCAACTATTGCATGAGCAAAACAAAACAAGAAATCATTTTCATTGCAAAAAACGCGACATACAAGCGTAGAAGACAGTACAAATGCACAATTTGCAATCACACAAGTTGGTTGCAAGGAAAAAGACCGTCAGCTGAAAGTGTTTATTGAGATTTTTGCGATCAGAAAATTTTTTGCAACAAAAAAATCGTGTACAATATGTAATCAGTTGGTGTAATTTTGTTTATTATTACTATAGAAAAACAAGCAAGATGCATTTTTTGTAATGGCTACTAAACGTAAAGCAGCAGCTAAACGTAAAGCTCCAAAACGCAAGGCAGCTCCAAAGAGAAAGGCAGCTCCAAAACGCAAGGCAGCAAAACGAAAAGCTCCAGCAAAGAAACGACGATAAAAGAAAATCGTAAGACGTCAGTCGCAAGATTGACGTCAAATATTATTTTTGTAATTTAATTTTTAACTAAACATTTGACTTGGTGGCGGTGTCTGTTTGTCTTTGAGATTCTTCTCAATTGAAAAATTTCTATCACTTGGAATGATTGAAATTTTTACAGATGTGTTGACTGCATAGTGCGGCGTGCCGTCAGGATTTTTGTGATTTGTTGCAATACCGACTCGGTCCAGATCAACTTTGACTTTTACCAGTGCACCGTCTTCAAGCTTGAATGCGACAAAATCACTGCCAGTTCTCTCATAGTCCAGCATTTTGAATTCTATTTTGTTTTTAGTTGGTTCACTCACGTCTAGTTTCAGCTCATCTAGTAGAGATAGCTCATCAGTTTTATTTGCTCTTCTGTTGAGATGATATTCTTGGCAGTAAGAACTTCTAATAATTCTCGAAATAGCGCTTTTTGCTCATCAGACATTCCAGTAGCCCCTGGCGGTCCAGGCGGTCCTGGTGGTCCTCTTGGGCCTTTATCACCTGCAGGTCCCTGTGGACCAAGTGTTCCTTTATCGCCAGATGGTCCTCGTGGTCCTGCTGGACCCCTCTCCCCTTGTGGACCCTGAATTCCCTGAGGTCCTTGTGGTCCTTTTTCTCCAGCCAGTCCTTGTGGGCCTGGCTCGCCTTGAGGTCCTTGTGGGCCGGACGGACCTTTATCACCAGGCAATCCAGTTGGGCCGGTCAGCCCTTTTTCACCAGTAGGTCCTTGCAGACCTCGCGGACCTCGCTCGCCTTGAGGTCCCGGAACTCCAGTTAGGCCTTTCTCGCCAGCCGGTCCTTGTGGGCCTTGCGGTCCTTTGTCGCCTACTTCGCCTTGAGGTCCTTTCGGTCCTTTGTCGCCTTGCGGTCCGGGTGGACCAAGAGGTCCCTTATCACCTGCAGGTCCCTGTGGTCCTCGCGGGCCTCGCTCGCCGATTGGTCCCTGAATTCCTTTATCACCTGGTGGGCCGTTCGGACCTGTCGGTCCTTTGTCGCCTTGTGGTCCTGGTGGACCCATAACACCCTTGTCGCCAACAGGTCCTTGAATTCCAGTTGGGCCTTTCTCTCCTTGAGTGCCTAGTGGGCCTGTGACACCTTTGTCACCTGCTTGTCCGATTGGGCCTTTGTCGCCTTTATCACCAGGTGGTCCAGGTGGGCCCTTGTCTCCTTTATCGCCTTTATCGCCAGTAAGTCCTTTGTCGCCCTTGTCTCCTTTATCGCCAGGTGGGCCCTTGTCTCCTTTATCGCCTTTATCGCCAGTAAGTCCTTTGTCACCTTTTTCTCCCTTGTCACCAGACGGTCCAGTAACTCCTCTGTCTCCTTTGTCACCTGGTTGTCCGATTGGGCCTTTCTCTCCTTTTTCACCAGATGTTCCAGGCGGCCCCATTGGACCTTTATCACCAATGACACCCTGTGGACCAATTGGTCCTGCTGGACCTCGCTCGCCTTGTGGACCCATAGGTCCTGTTGGTCCGCGTTCTCCTTGCAATCCAGGTGCTCCGCGTGTACCGCGCTCACTCCTAGATGGCCTATCATCGTATGATGATGTAGCTTCTGCAGGTTCCTCACGCTTTTTTCTTGGTGCTGGTGCTTCAGGCTCAGATGGTATTTCAGTTGGTGCGCTGACTTGAACTTCGAAAACAGAATGTAACGGTGAAAATTGATCGCTAACTACAATCCAAATTGATGATAACCCAAACACAGAATCAGGAATTGGGTTTGAATCACTGCCAAGTGTCTGTGTGAACTTGCTGTCCCTTACGTGTAAGTGAAAGTGTTCCTGCCAGATGTGCGGAAATCTTTTTGATACTAGGTCTTCAGTTGCCGGCTTGCCATCACAGATTGAGACTTGGACCTCATAGACGCCAGACTGCTTGAATGGTGCTGTGCCGGAAATCTCTAGCCGCTTAGTCTCAGTAGGCATCAAACAGGTTGTAATCTGCAAGTATTTCTGTTTTTTTGATGTTTTGTTCTGTTTTCTTGCGTGGCAATGATCAGATTGGTATTTATGCGAACCAAACGCAAAAATCGCTAAATGGGAAAGAATCTGGAAGAGAGCGACATCTCAAAAATCGACGACAAAAACCTGCCAAAGACAGTAGACGACAGGGAAACAAGTCTAGTCAAGGCAGACTATCACAAAAACAAGCTAATCAAAAAAGGCATCCACCTAATGGCAGACGAGCGATTAGAGGATGCAGTCAGGGTCTTTGAGCAGGCAATAAGACTTGATCCCAATAACACCGAAGCATTACTCAAGTTAGGTTATTCCAAATTTCATTTAGACGATTTCGCAGGAGCCCTTCATGCATATGATAAGGTACTAGACATTGATGTTGCAAATTCAGAGGCCTGGAATCTCAAGTCTTTGGTGCATTATCAGCAAAAAAACTACACCAAGGCACTTGACTGCGCCGAGAAATCAATCGAGTCAGACCCAACCTTTGGCATGGCTTGGTACAACAAGGCGTGCTATCTCTCAATGCTAAACGAGGTTCCAGAGTCACTTGAATCACTAAAGCGCGCAATTGAGGTTGATGTCAAAAATGCAAAGCGTGCAGTAAGGGACAAAGACTTTGCCAATGTCAAAATCGAAGAAGGATTCAGAAGAATTGTAGAACTAGTAGTCTTTGAATCAATACGACAGGGATACCACACCATTGGAGCTATAGTGTGGACCACGTTTATCAGTAAAATCGAAGTCGAGGACTCGTTAAGAAAGCTACTCGAAAAAGGACTGATTGTGAAAAACGAGAAAAGACAGGGCCTCAACAAAATCGACACGTACGATATTGAGCCTGAGCTTGCATCAAAGGTCGGAGTCGAAAAGAAGAGCCTGATTGGTACGACAAAGAAGCTTCCAAGTGCAATAAAATCACTCAAAGAAATCAGCGAATCAATTCAGGTTACCAAAATTGCAATCGAGGAGGAAAATGCAGAAAAAATAATCAAGAGCTTTGAATCATTTATTGATGCAGACAAGCTTGGTGGCATGATGATTGAACAGTTCCTAGAGGAGCACAGGGAAATCAGACTGTATAAAGTAAGACTTGAAGACAAGGGCCTTGAATACCTCAAAGAGAACAAGGAGAAAATCCTCACATTGTTTGATAATTTGGAAGCAACAATTACCAAAAAGTTGCGCGGCCAGATCTAGTTATTCTGCAGACAGGTCCCAATAGTCAGCGTTTTCTTGCTTTATGATTGGTTTGTTTAGGCCCTTCCATTCCTTGAATGATCTAACATACAGCTTCACATTGGAGTAGTCTGCTGACTTTAACGCATAATACGCAAGGCCTGAAAGAGTTCCAACGCTTCCACAGTATGTTATAATTT
>CAYOBG010000009.1:0-22299 GCA_964402265.1 uncultured Candidatus Nitrosotenuis sp.
AGTCGTTCATTGATTTTGGTTACTCTTTCAAGACCTTCTTTCATTGATGATACCAACCTTGCAGTTTCACTTACATCATCTGTCATTGAGGCAATGGATTTCGTACTTTCTTCAAAAATCTGCCCTGCCTTTGGTATTGTGTCTACTGAATCTGCAGTAACCACATCTGCTTTTGCTGGATCTGCTGTGGCAGGATTTGCAGTATCTTCTGTGACTCCTTTCTCCTTTAGTCTACTGGCAAAGTAGCCTGTTCCTTTTTTTGGCGTGGAATCGCCAGTGCTGTGCATACCCAAAAACTAGGCAAAGTGGAATAATACCACGTTGTAGTTCAAAAAGAACAAACTAGTCTATCTGAGAATCGATTCTTCGCTTGTCACGAATGCTTTTCACAAAGAATAGTGATGTTGCTATGATTCCAGCAGAAATCAAAGGCGAGACAAGCTCAGAATACTGGAGAGCAAAGGCTTGTTGTTGCAGTATGGTGTTAACTGGTGATGTCTCAGATATTGCTACGTGGCCAAGCTTGTTTGCACGCTGTTCTACAAACCAAATGTCATCGTTTTTGTCATTGGTCAGAAACTGTGTAAATGTAGTCTGGGTTGGAATGTTGAGTTCTGCAAACTCGTCTCTTTGCGGATCATATATGCCAAGTCTATCAACTGTATGTTGTGCGATCCAAATATTGCCAAACCTGTCTGGTGCAAGTGCAAATGGTAATGAGTTAGGATCAGTCACAGTTACAAGTGGGACAAATGTCTCCAAGAATGGATTAAACCTGAGTATTCTCAGTGCAGTATGTTCTGAGATCAAAATGTTTCCATCTGGTTCAATGTACAAAAAGAATGGCTCCTTTAGTGGTTCTGTAGGTGCAAATTCTCGCATCTCTCCGTTCTTTGGGTTGATGACTCCAATTTTTCCTCCCTGAGATTCAGCAAACCAAATCATTCCGGTGTGGTCTCGTGTCAGTGCCACTGGGCCTGCGGGATTTGTCGGGATTTTATGTTCCTCAAATTGACCAGAAATTGGATCATATTTTAACAACATATGTTGGTCCACTAGCGCAATCCACAAGTTTCCATCTGAGTCTGTCTCAAGTGAAATTGGAATTGATTTGATTGGAAGTGGAATTATACCGAATTGTTCTGTTTTGATATCAAAATAGCCTATCTTGCCCTCTGGTGTGTCAGTAAACCACACCTTGTCATTGTCCAGCTTTAGAAAGACACTGGTCTTGCCTTCAAATGTGTACTGGGTAAATTGTTTTTGTGATATTGAAAACTTCCATAGTCTTGGCTGTGATGCATCACTGAGCCAGATAGTATCCTCTCCATCATATGCTGGGTATAGTGGCGCTGCATTTTCTGGCAGGGTATATTCTGTTATGTCTGTTTTTAGCTCAGTCAGACGGGGCTTGATCTGAACAGAAAAACTTGTGCTCTCATTTGGATGATCCTTTCTTTGCACATCGATATCGACGTTCCAATTGCCTGAAAATCCAAATGTCATGGTGCCTTGGTACTTGTCTTGTCCTTCTATTTTGGTTAGGGGAATCTCAATTGGTGAGATATTTTTTTGTGGATTTGAGATTTTGGCCTTTATCTCTGTTAGATCATCAAGCGCATTCCCCTGGGTATCAAGTGCAGAAACAATAATTGTATTTGCGCCACTCTTGAATGGTTCAATGCTTACTGGGAATCTTACATTTTCAGAAAATGCAAACGTGTTAAATCCGTCTGGAATTTGTGGTGATGTTTGGTCTGCTTGGCTTGTTGGCATCGAGGAATTTGTCAAAAGCGCAACCACTCCAAGCAAAGCAATGCCAAGTGCTGCCTCAGCCCTAAGGGATTTTTTGAGCTTTTGATGTATAACCGGATTTGCGTTAATTGATTTTTCTGCAGTCTTTTGTATTCTGAGTTGGTTATAGCCGCCAAGCGCAACCATTGCAGAACCGATTGCTATTTTGGCAATAATCATCATTCCATAGTATGAATTGGCTAGCAGGGAAACGTCATCCTCTAAGAGCCACAACAACGTAGGCCCAGTAATTATTACAATTCCTAATGCTAATATGATCATGGATGAAAACCTTGGAATCACCAAAAGACTGGCAAGCTCTTTTTTGGTATTGTCTAGTTTTGTGAATGCGGGAAGCAAAATAAAACCAAAAAAGATCACGCCACCGATCCAAACAGATGCGATCAAATTATGTGCATAATCTATGGCCACAGCAGAAGGCTGTTCACTTGCTGCCCCATGGCCGATTATTGTAGTGGTTCCAATCAATACCAGTGAGAGACCGAGGACCAACGTCTGTTTTTTTGGCGAGGCACCATTCTTGCTTCCCAGTAGAAACCACACTGCTAGCAAAATCACCGTTATTCCCATTCGAATGATCCAAACCGTTCCAAACGATGTATCCAATACATCTGAAGCAGAAACCTGTAGGCGAATCGTCTGGACTGCAAGCATCAAAATGTTTGACGCAAATACCATAAACAAAGCAATACCAGTTATTGCAGAAAACTTGTTGTGAAAGAATTTCTGAAAATCAGAATTTTCTATAATCCATGGTTTTCTTACGCCTCTCCATATTACAAGGGATGAAATTGCGGCACCCAAAACAATTACTTGGCCCACAAGTCCTGGAAGCCTAGCTCCTGCCTCTGGAAAGTAAATTGATTGTTCTATTGAGACTTGAGGTGGAGGAGGTAGCTCAACATTGCCTACTCCAAATACAAACGCGTAGGGAACCAGATGTCCATCAATCTTGGAGAGAACTCTTACTGTGACTGTATACACCCCATCCTGTAATGGTGGTGTTGTCACGATAAGCATTGATTCATCATCTGGTTGTACATATTTCGTATCTTTGTTGTCTATCTGGTTTCCATTACTGTCAAAGACTTTGATGTAACTGAAATCAAGATCAACTGATTCTGAAAAGTCAATCGTAATCTGGGTTAGGCCAGCACCTACATTTGTTGATGCACTTGGATTTGAGCTCTCAATTAATGGATGTGCATATGCAAGAGGAATTACAGATACAAAAAATAACAAAAAGACAACTAGGACTTTTTTCAATTATTGTTTAATGGTCAATTTGCTAATTTAAACAATCTAGCTGTTTGATAGTTCTACCAGTTTCACAAAGTAAATAACTTGATTTCATATAATCAAATCTGTGAAAGTCCAAGTTTTTTTGGTTTTAGTAATGATGGTGTTGTCTGGAACCTCTTTAGCATTTGCGCACAAAACTGTAACTGTTGGACAATATGATATCGAGGTTGGCTGGAGAGACGAGCCTCCATTGGTAAGCCAACAAAATGCAATTACCATTGAAATCTCTACTGGTGAAGGAAATGGTGTAAGTACAGGTGTGTCAAATGCGTTCAGGGATCTGACTGCCACTGTCAAATCGGGCAGTGTGGCAAAACAGCTTGACATTCTAGCAGAGGAAAAAGCCGGGCACTATTATGCAAAAATAATCCCAACACAAGTGGGCCCACTTACAATTGAGTTCAAAGGAACAATAAACGGTGTTGATGTAAATGAGGAAATCAACGTCGAGGACGTTGAAAATATCAACATTCTCGCATTTCCGCCAACTGATGCAAGCGGCTTGCCAGACTTGGCAAAAATAAAGAACACGCTTGGCCAGCTTCAACAAGATGTTGCACAGCTGAATAATGGACAAACGCCTGACTCTGGAAAGTCATACGATTATGCTGTGTTTGCGATGGGACTTGGAGCTGCAGGCGTAATAATTGCAGTAATCAGTTTAATAAAAAGAAAATAAGAGAATTCTAAAGTTTTGGAATTACTTTAGATCGTGCTGTCACAGCAACAATGCTTACTATGGCTGTTGCCAAAATAATCATTGCAAGTGGACCGAACTCTGGAACTACTTGAGCTGATACTGTCTCGCCCATTGGACCTGTCCAATTTGCCTCATCGTCTGGCAATCCGATTCCCAAGATTGTTACTTGGACATCTAGTGGACTATCAGAGCTTAGGGCAGCTGTTGTGAATTCTGCTACACCACTGTGTACATGTTGTCCTGCTTCTGCAAGAACTTCTGTGTCGTCTTGTGTTGCGGTGATCTCAAAGTTCACATGCTCAATTGCGTTTCCATCAGCATCGGTGAATTCAACTGTCAATGCAGATTCTGCACCTTCTGCTGGTTCATCAGAATTGATGTGGACTGTGACTGAGCCGTCTTGTGACATTACCATTGCACCGGTTCCCATATCAGAAGCATCTCCCATGTCGTCTTCCATATCGTCGCCATGAGCTTCTTCCACGATTACTGTGCCTGCCATCCATGGATGTACTTGGCAAAAGTATGGGAATTCACCGGCTTCCTCAAATTTATGAGAAAAGGTAGTTCCTGCTAAGAATAAGCCACTGTCAAATGTTCCGTCTGGACCATTTTGTGGATCTCCGCTTGTTACGGTGTGTGAAGCGCTATCATCATTTGTCCATACCACTTCACTTCCAACATCGATTGTTACTTCAGGTTCGATGTAACATTCGTTGGTCTCCTCACAACCTAGTGTGGATGAGCCTGCTGGAACGCTGACATCAATACTTGCATGATCTGCAAATGCTGGAGCAACTGCCATAACAGCAAATATCGCCAAAATAGAGCCTATTGCTATTGTCTTCATTGATGTGGGCTTGATCGCAGACGAATAAAAATCCTTATTCTATTTTGGAATGAGTCTATGCATAAAGCATCAGTATACGAGAATCAAACATGATTTTTGTGAATTTATACGATAAATCATAATCCGCAGTTATTTGTAATCAAATGTAATCATGTTTGATCTAAAAACATGCTAAACATAGTATAACGTACTTTTTGAAGCATTTTGAATGATTCAAAATAATTTCCCCCGTGGCTATTTCTTGTAAAAATGTTTTCTTAGATTGTATATCACTAGTACCGGTGCAACAAGATACATTCCGACATTTAGCAGTATTACACCAATTCCGTATCCTAGCATTTCAGATTCCGAATTGATATCGACATAATTCAAAATAGACAAAGTCGAAAGCATCGGAGTTATTGCAACTCTGATCAACTCCTTGAAGGCTGGGTTTTGGCGCTCAAAGTCTGCCACATCTGGACTAAATGCATAGTAAAATTCGTTAAACCCTGTCATGAATGCAGTGCCTGAGCCAGTACTAAACAGGACATTATCTCTTACTTCTCTGAGTAACTGTACTTGAGGCGCAAGCTCAGTTCCAAAGGCTGCGGTTGCAATAAGGCAACCTGATTTTGGATTATCTGCAGGTGGTGGTGAAATACCTTGGGCCATTATTGTAAAGGTAACTGATTCAGTTGGAATCGGTTTGAACAAAATTCCTTCAACATTTATTGATACTGCATTTTCTCCACTTGCAAATTCAACTGGTATGGTAACTGAACCAATTGAGGTATGAGTTATAGGTATTGGACCAAAAATTGAAGTTCCGTCGTTTGTAACTGTAACAGTATAATCAATGTGCTCTTGAATGTTTTTTGTTTCAGGATTTATGAAATCTATTTTGAGCTTTGTCTGATCATCTGACGTTGGTTGTGCTGGTTCTGTCATTACATTAACTAGTAATGTCCCTTTGTCAGTTGGCAACTCTTGCGACTCTGCAAACACAGGTAAAACAAACGATGATAACAAAAATAACAAAACTAAAAATTTCATAGTTCTAGTTTGTCTTGGATTATATTATAATTTTCTAAGAATTCATTGCATACCCTAACATTATAATGCTGATTTGTATTGTATGATGATGAACTTGAATAAAATTACATTGCTTGGCCTCTTTTGTTCAATATCGCTATTTGGTTTTGCAAGTTATGCACATGCACAAAGCACCAATGAAATTCAAGACATTGTATATACTGCCAAGTTTGTGTGTGGTTCTATACCTGGTGATTCAGGACCATTGCGACCAGGCCATTATGATACCTCAATTAACATACTAAACAAGAAAGGCTATCGAATGGGTCTTGTTTGGACTGCCGTAATTAACGATGGTCCAACCTCAAATGCGATTTACAAGAACTTGGATCCTGAAAACTCGACTGATATGGATTGCAAAGACATCAAAGAAATCTTTGGAATTGACACGAAAGAGCTGACTGAAGGATTTGTAATAATCAAGGTACCGATATCCTCTCTTAAGGGATTCAACAATGAACAGGTATTGTTTGATCCGACTGAAGACGCAATAAACGTACTTGATGTACAGGTATTCTATACTGCAAATGCACTTGATACTTTACCGCATGAAGTGGCAGAAGAAAAAATCTCATTTTACATAATACAGGATGGAACAGATAAAATTCCAAATGAAGCATTTCGAAGACTGCTTGATGTTACCATACCTGCAACACTGAACGAAATAACTGATACTGAAGACAAAGTGAAATCTGTCTTGGCAGAAAAATATGATCTTGACAAAAAGGATCTAGAAAAAATTGTTCTGCGAATAAAGAGCATTTCAATTGGAGTTGGAACAATGCTTGATGATCACGCAATATCATTGCACGTTGTAAAACCCCAAATTAACGAGTAATTGTTTTTCTGCTCAAATTTTACTATCTTGCAGTCTGCTGTCAAACATAATTACATTTGATTACAAATAATTGTAAAAAAACAATCTCAATCTGGAATGTAATATTGTTGTACAATCAAATTCACAATTGAGCAACCACTTTGGTGTAAAATCTACTTAAGAATTAAATATGTTCCAAAGAACCTGATTATTAGTGCACTTTAAGAAACAAGTTTTTGTTCCAATTTTTGCTGTTTTACTTTTAGCCCAAGTCTTTACTGTATCACAATCTGCATATGGAGATGGACTGTTCCAAGAAAATCTTCCGCCCGCAAGTTTTGGCGACAGACAAGCTGCATTATTTATCAAAATCAACCCGCCAATTCTAACTGCAGACACTGTGGGGGATACGTATCTTCAGCTAAAGCTCTTTGATTCAAACACTGGAAAAACAGTTCAACACACAACATATTTTGTAGAGGCCTGGAAAGATGAAAAACTACTACTTCGAAGCAATTTTCACGCACACTCTGGTGATCTAACACTAAAAATCAAACCAACAAAAGTTGATGTAAATGATGTTATAGTTTATGGTGACCAGCTAGAAGAACTTCCAAACACATGGACTGCGTTTGGCGATAAAATCGATGTTCATGCACCTGTGTTGCTTGACTCTGGGTTGTACCACTTTAAAATCACGATTACTGGAATCGACTTTGATCGAAACATCTTTGCAGAAAGTCAATACCGATCGTTTGACTCTTGGCTAAGCGTTGGCGATATATCAGACGAAAAAATCACATACAATGGGAAAACCTACGATGCATCCATAATATCATACTATGATAAAATAGAGAATTTCAAATTCGATGAAGCCAAAAAGGCAATTTCATTCTCAATGCCGTTTAACTGGGATACAAAAAGAATTGAAGGACAGCAAATCTTTGTTCATCAAGAAGTACGAATCCCAAAAACATTCAAAGAATTTACTGACACCACGGCATACGATGGAAAGGTAAGTGGCGTTCCAACCATAGGAAGAATGCTAATTTTAGATCCATACTCTATTGAGGGAACATCAATTCTGCACTTTTTGATAAACAAACAAGACATTCTGAGCATAGCAAAGACGGTTCCAGCTGGAGCAAAAACAATGGACTTTGTGGTATCTCCTGCGACTCCAGTATCAAAAAACACATTTGATATCAAGTTTGATTCTGGGGCTACTGCAAAAATATCATTTGACTCCAACTTGGGTGTAGCAGACACAATCCCCATTCACATTAGCTTCTTTGATAAAAACGGCCAAGTTCTGAAATACATTCGATATGCATACTCAATTGAAGACAGCACGGGTAAGGTACTTGCTACCAATCTGGGCGATGATCCTCAGAAAGTTGGAATATTCTCAACAGAAGGAATTGATGTTCAGGAATTCAAGTTTCCAAAAGAAGGCAGCTACAAGATGAGCGTTGGCATATTTACACATGGACTAGACGAACAGACCACATATCACACAAAAACTCCAGGAACTGCAACCATAACTATTGGAAAAGGAGGGCAAACCACCACACCAGAATACAGCATTCCTGCTTGGATCAAAAACAACGCCAAATTCTGGGCGGATGGAAAAATTACTGACAAGGACTTTGTTGGTGGAATCCAGTACTTGATCAAGCAAAATATAATCAAAATTCCAAGTACACAAAAGGAAGGAACTGGCACTACTACAATTCCAAGCTGGATAAAGAATGTGGCCAAGTTCTGGGCTGAAGGTCAAACCACTGACAAGGACTTTGTCAATGGACTACAGTACTTGATCAAAAATGGAATAATCAAGATATAATCAAAAACACGTAAAACTTCTTCTTAAAATCGGATTTACATTTTTATTCAATGTACGAATTGCTAATCTATGCTTCCAATAAGGGACGAGAATCCAAAGCCACCGGGATACAAGCCGAAAATGACAATTGCTCTTATTGCTGCAAACGTGATCATATTCTTTTTTGAAGTTGCAGTAACTGGACAGTTCTTTGAATTTGACAATAATCGTGCAGCAGCTTTATTCTATGATTGGGGGGCAGTACCTGCCTGTGTTGCAGGCCAATCAAGCTTATCCATACAAGGAAATGACATTTCGTGTCCGTCAGAATCGCTAATTACGCTACTAAGCTCGACATTTCTTCATGGCGGAGCACTACACCTTGGCGGCAACATGCTGTTTTTGTGGATATTTGGGGACAATATCGAGCTGAAATTTGGAAGGTTCAAGTTTCTAGGAATCTATCTTATCTGGGGAATAGGAGCTGGCCTTGTTCATATCTTAGGCGATATCAACAGTGCAGTTCCTGCAGTAGGAGCATCTGGCGCCATTTCTGGCGTACTTGGAGCATATTTGATAATGTTTCCACGCGCAAAAATTGTGACCTTTATGATGATGGGATTTTTTATGAGAATGACACACGTTTCTGCAAAATTCTTTTTGCCGTTTTGGCTAGTGTTCCAGAATTTACTTCCATTATTTGTAGGTGGATTTGGATTTGGTTCTGGCGGTGTTGCATACTTAGCACACATTGGAGGATTTGTAATAGGACTTGCCACTGGATATCTATACAAGAAAACCCATGGCGCTGATTTTACTTATGGAACAAGATACGGTTCCAAATATGGCTGGAAGGGCGACGTTTAGTCTTACATAAGCATAAATCAATCATCACAAAATTTCCATTCATGCCAATCATTACCGTATCAATGTATCCTGGCAGAACCACGCAACAAAAGGAAGACTTTGCAAAAGCAATCACAAAGTCTGCAGTCGAGATTCTAAAAACAAAAGAATCACACGTTATAGTGGTTTTTGAGGACAATCCGAAAGAAAATTGGTATCTTGCAGGCAGCCCCCTGTAAGTGCCCCAGTCTTTTTATCTTGAGTGTATCATAGTAAAATCGTGAAAGTTGCAATAGTACAATTTCAGGCACACACTGATAAGCAAAAAAACCTGCAAAAAATCCTGGATCATATCTCACAGGCTGCAAAAAAAGGAGCTGAGCTTTGTGCATTTCCGGAATTTATGATGTTCTATATCACACCAAAACAATCTGCAAGACAAGTTACAGAGCAAGCAGAGACAATTGACGGTAATTTTGTAAAACAATTAGCATCTGCTGCAAGGAAAAATAAAATTCAGGTAATTGGAACAATTTATGAAAAAAGCAAAAGAAAAGATCGAGTCTATGATACTGCGTTTATTCTAAACAAGTCTGGCAAAATCATATCTGTATACAGAAAAATTCACCTATATGACGCACTTGGCTTCAAAGAGTCTAGCAAACTTGAGCCTGGCTCAAAGATCACACCGCCTGCAAAAACTAGCATTGGAAAAGTTGGCATGCTCATATGCTATGATCTTCGGTTCCCTGAAATGTCACGCACACTTGCATCTTCTGGCTCTGAAATCCTAGTAGTGCCTTCTGCGTGGGTAAAGGGGCCAAACAAAGAAGAACATTGGGTAACAATTAACAAAACACGTGCAATGGAAAATGGCTGTTATGTTATAGCGCCAGGCCACACGGGCAACATTTACTGCGGGCGAAGCCTTGTGGTGGACCCGTATGGTAAGGTACTGCTTGACATGAAACACAAACCAGGAATTGGATTTGTTGATATCTCACTGGACTTGGTAAAAAAGACGCGACTGTCTTTGCCACTACTCAAAAACAGAAGAACCGATATCTACTCAGATCTCAGTCTTTAGGCTTTCTTGTAGGGCAATGAAAATTTGCACATTGCTTTAACCATTTTTGTTTTCTGGAATATCTAAAGAGAATCATTGGCCACTGACATTCTACACATGGTGATTTTGTTGCGTATATCATTGCCTTTTGTAGCATTGGAGATGAGGCCTTGCATCCGTTATAGTAATTGGAGCATCCCATGAATCGCTTCTTTGTTTTCCTTGATCGGACTATCATTAGCTTGCCAATTTTGCAGCTAGGACAGCTCACCAAGCCATTTTTTGGCTCGTTTGAACCCAAAATCACGTATTTTTTTCTGCTTGCGGACCACGAAAGGAAGCTGTTTGCGTCATAGTACTGGCGAATCTCTGATTGGAGCTTGTCGACTTTACTTTTAGTTAGACGTATCTTGCCAAGCTTGGTCTTTTTTGCAGGCTTTGCTACTACAACTGCCTTAGCTTGTTTTTTCAATTGTGTGATATTTGGTTGAAGAATTTTTATATGGACTTGGTCGGAAACTGTTGTGGAAAAGGTTTGCGTTCTTGGCGCTGGTAGCACCAAATATGGAAAATTAGACGACAGCATTACAGATATCACTATTCAAGCATCAGTTGGCGCAATTGAAAGCGCGGGAATCGATCCAAAAGAGATCCAAGCAGGCTACATCTCTAATGTTTTTGGTGTAGCAGACAAGCAAGTTCACCTAGGCCCAGTCATAATGAGCAATCTAGGAATTCCAGAAAAACCCTCACTATCAATAGAGTCTGCATGCGGATCTGGTTCAGTTTCATTTAGGGAAGCATTTGCAAATGTTGCAGCAGGATTTTACGATGCGGTTTTGGTTGCAGGAACCGAAAAAGTAACCCACACAGGAACCGAGTGGACTACAACCTACTTTTCATACTGTTCTGATTTCTTTTATGAGGGTGGTGCAGGTGCATCATTCCCTGGATTATTTGCCTCAATGGCAAGAGCATATCTAACAGAATTCAAGGCAACAGAGGAAGACTTGGCAGCAGTAGCAGTAAAGAACCATGAAAACGGCTTTTTGAACCCAAAGGCACATCTTCGCAAAAGAATCACAGTAGACGACGTAATGAAGTCAGCAGTAGTGGCAAGCCCCCTAAAACTATATGACTGCTGTCCGTTCTCTGATGGTGCAAGCGCAGTCATACTGTGTAGCGAGAAATTTGCAAAAGAGCACTCTAAAAATTATGTCAATGTAATTGGATCAGGCAGAGGTGGATCACCTGCAACCCTACAAGGCAGAGACCACATGACTACCATTCCAAGCACAAAACTAGCTGCACAGGCAGCATACAAAATGGCAGGAATTACTGCAAAAGACATAGACTTTGCCGAAGTTCATGACTGCTTTACCATAGCAGAAGTGGTAGACACTGAAGACTTGGGATTCTTTGAGAAAGGAACTGGCGTCCAAGCCGTACGCGAGGGCAGAACTTCTATGAACGGTGATATTCCAATTAACCCATCAGGCGGACTAAAGGCAAAGGGCCACCCAATTGGGGCTACTGGCGTAGGACAGGTAGTTGAGGTTTTTGAGCAATTAACAGGTAAGGCAGGTGAGCGCACCGTAAAGGACGCAAAAACCGGCCTGACTCACAACTTTGGCGCAACTGGTGCAAGCTGCGCAGTTCACATTTTCCAAAGCGTGTAACCAGCCTTGTCAATGAAGCAAGAATTTGTAGATGCAGTCAAGTCTGGCAAGGTTCTCACCAGAAAATGCACAAAATGCGGTCATTTGCATTTAGCAACGGTCTATTTCTGCCAGAACTGTGGCGCCAAGGGCTTTGAGAACAAAATCCTAGACGGCATAGGCATAGTTGCCACTTATACAATAATTACTGTCCCTCCAGCAGGATTTGAGAAATACACTCCATATGCCTGGGTCGTAATGAAAATTGATGGATATGAGATGCGAATATCTGGATTTTTAGGAGGAATTGCCTCACCTTCACAGCTCCCCGTGGGTGCTAAAGTCAAAATCGTAGGATATGACGACCGCGGAATCCTTTTAGAAAAACAGTAAATCAATTTTTACCGAATCCATTGCAAAATTCAAAAAAGATTCTTAATAGTTTTGAAAAATTCTGATCCATATTGTCAGTTGATGTAATTTGTGGAAAGTGTGGAGCAAAGATTTCTAATATGAAAATGCTAAAGTCAGTAAAGGACGTAATGAAACATTACAATTCCAAGTGTCCCTCCTGCGGTCAGACCCTGTCAACCTCGGAATTTTCAATCGATGTAAACAAGAGCTGATCGGAAAAGTTTGTTTTAGTTCCTTCACAAGTCTTATTTACTACTGATCTTAAGCCTTATTCATGAGTATAGAGGCTACGGGGGTAGTCGATCCTAAAAAGTCGTCTGGCGGAATTTTACAATCCACATCAAAGCGCGTAAGAATGATCTTCTCTGTTATGGCAAGTCCAAACAGAATTGATATTTTGAGAATTTTAAACTCCAAGGGACCTCTGACTTATTCTGAGCTCAAGTCTTTAGCTGGATTCAAATCAAAAAAGGAAAGCGGCAAATTTGCATATCATCTCAGAAAACTGCTAAGACAATCACTTGTTGCACTAAACAAATCTGAAAGACGTTACACCATTACAAATCTCGGAAAACTTGTCCTTAGCTTGGCTCGACAAATTGAGGAACGCTCTATCATAGAATCTGGAAAAATGTATGTCAGAACATCACACGAATCGATCGAGGAATTCAATTCTCATAAAATCATACAATCACTGGTGCGTGAGGGAAGCCTTCCGCTGGAACTGGCACAAAAAATAACCGAAGAAGTCGAAAACCGCATCTACAAGTACCAAACAACATACCTCACAGGCTCACTTATTCGCGAAATGGTCAACTCTGTACTGCTAGAGCACGGGCACGAAGAATACCGAAACAAGCTGGCACGCCTAGGCATGCCTGTATTTGACATCCAAGAAATGCTCACAAACGTGGACAATATCGACAATGGGGCGCAGGGGCTATTTTTCAAGTCAGGACAGACCATATTTGCAGAAAACCTCTTGCTAAACACCTTACCAAAAGACGTTGCAGACTCACACCTCTCAGGTGATATTCACATTTCAAATCCAGGAATCTGGTCGTTACTACCTGATACAATATTCTTTAACATAAAAGAGCTCATCGAAGATGGCATCGATCTCAAAGGCAAATTCCTAGGTGTCAGCAGAATTCCATCAATTAAGACACTTGACAACTTGATGTCATCATTATCCATGATGATATCTCTAGCATCAAAAGAAGCATCAAAAGAAATCGTAATGGATGGACTGGTGCAACTTTGCGCAAAGCATGCAAAAAATGTAACTGAACTCGAAGAAAAGCTGACAGGTGCACTAGTCACTGCCTCTACGTCATCTAAATACACAAAGAATCCTACACTGGTCTCATTTAGACTCCAGATTGGTTCAGAACCCAAAGTGATCGGCGCAATTCTTAACGCATACAAAAACTACGTCAAGGTGACACCAGTACCGCAAATAGGATTAATCATTGACTATTCTGCTGGAAAAATTGCAGACATATCCCAAACAGTTTCTGAAATTATATCAATTGGAGGGAAGGTTCTCTTCTCAAAAGACGAAACATCATACAGCGGCATCTCTAGAGTCAAGGCAAAAAACAGCACATCATCGATCAATCTTCAATCACTGACGATCAATTTACCAAGACTTGCCTTTGAATCAAACAAAGACGAGACATACTTTAGAGCAAGACTTGCCTTACTGATGAAGCCAGCGCTTGCAGCCATGTCTTTGCGCAAAAAAGACATTTCCGATCTTACACGACGTGGACTAAATCCAGTCCTTGCGGCAAACACCCAATACATGCAGAGAAGCTCAGTGGGATTGGTCGTAAATCTAGTTGGACTAAAAGAAGCAGTCTTTAACATACTTGGACATTTGGACGACAAGGAAGGTCGTGACATAGTCTACAAGGTGCTCCAAACAGCAGTAGATGTTGCAGAAAAGAAAGGCAAGGAAATGGGCGACTCTGTTTTAGTAGCCATGACTGAATCTGATGGGGCAGCCAGATTTGGTTCACTTGACGGTGACAAATATGGAAAAATGTCTGTCTTAAAGTCCCTGAACACTGAGAACTATTCAGAAGGTGTGGTAATCTCTTCCCAAGAACTTGATTCCCTGAGCGTAAAATCTGAGAAAATAACAGATGCCAACAAGGCAGCCAAGATCCTAAACGGAGGCTTGCTTGTACGCGTGGAATTTGACAAGGAATCCAAGGTAGAAGACATCAAAAAGGCAATAGAGAAGGCAGGCGATCTAGTAGGCTCGTTTAGGCCAAGCAAGGATGTTCCTATTTGCGGCAACTGCGGCTTTAAGGACGAGAAGATCTTTGAGAAATGTCCTGCCTGCAAGTCCCCGTATATTATCAGTTAAAACCGCAAGCATCTATTTTTGTGAGATAAAAATTATTCCTCTCTGTAATATCTGTGAATTCATACCGGAACTAGTTTACTCCTCCTATGCGACTTACCACGATTGCTCAGACAGGACCTAAATATTCTGTTTAACTTAAGGTATACTTTCTGTGAACAGTTTTTCATACATGACTATTCCCGAATATCTCTACGAATCTATCTGCCGATCAATTATCCGAAATCCGCAAAACCGTGCTCGAGCCTAACTCATTAGATAAAAAGCCATCTGAATCCACAGTGGGATCAAGAAATAAATTTGCCGAATTCGTACTCATACTTACGAACGACCGGACCGAAAATTCTTGGAATGGTGTAAAGATAGTTGAGCTAAAATCTGAAATGTTTGGTAGTCATTCTTATATTCGATTTAATTTCACCTACTGAGGGGAGACATATGACAACAGATTTTTCACAAATTGAAAGTTCAATCGTCGACGTAAAGAAACGAGACGGTAGAATTACTACATTTAACAAAGAAAAGATCACAAATGCGATCTACAAGGCTCTGGTGGCAAACGGCCAAGCAGACCACAAAGTAGCTGACGACTTGACCAGCGGGGTTTTGAACAAGCTCATCCAACAGGGATTTGCTGCATCACACCCACCATCTGTCGAAGATGTACAAGATATGGTCGAGTCAACGCTAATTGAAAAAGGCTATGGAGAAATTGCCAAAGCCTACATTCTGTATAGACACGAACGTCGCAAGGTGCGAGAAGACAAGATGAAAGTTCTCAACACCAAGACATTGGATCCTGTATCAAAATCATTTGATCTGAACTGCTTGCGAGTTTTGGCGTCAAGATATCTACTTAGAAATAACAAAAACGAAATCACAGAAAGCCCGAGCCAAATGTTTGAGCGCGTTGCAATACTAGTCGGTGTCGGCGACATACTGTATGACTCTGAGCTATATGTCAGAGAGGGAGGAGCACACCAAGACGCAGAGGAGGCAAGAAAATATCTGAGCAAGCTTGACGACTTTGATTACAAATTCAAAATTGGAACATACTATCTGAACAAGTATCACTTCCGTGGTCTGATAAACCAGTATGTGTATCTGGCAAAGCGCGGCCAAATGAAAAAGAGCTTCAAAGAAGTTCTCACATTGCTTGCAGCAAAGAAATTTGAGCAATACTCGGACCGCATCACAGAATACTATACCCTGATGACAGAGCAGGACTTTCTGCCAAACTCACCAACAATGATGAATGCAGGAGCACGACTAGGACAACTATCTGCGTGCTTTGTGCTTGGCATGCCTGATGACATGGGTGATATCATGAAGTCAACATCTGATGCCGCACTGATATTCAAGTCCGGCGGGGGAGTAGGAATCAACTATTCTGACCTCAGACACGAAGGAGATATTGTTGCGTCGACATCCGGTGTCGCATCAGGACCTGTGTCCTTTATGAACATCATCAATACAGTCACCGAAGTAGTCAAGCAGGGAGGCAAGAGACGAGGCGCAAACATGGGAATTCTAGAAGCATGGCACCCAGACATTGAAAAATTCATCACAAACAAAACCAAAGACGGAATTCTGGAGAACTTTAATGTCTCAGTCGGGATATGGGAGGACTTTTGGTCCGCACTAGTTGACTCTGCTGACGGCAAATACACACTACGCAGCCCGCGTGACAGAATTCCAGTAAAAGAAATCAATGCACACCAGTTAATCGACCTCATCGCACTGTCTGCATGGAAGAGCGCCGAGCCTGGCTTGATATTCTTTGATAATATCAACAAGTACAACGTGTTTGCAAAGGCAAGGGGTGGGCCACTGAGGGCAACAAACCCATGCGGTGAGCAATCACTATACCCATACGAATCATGCAACTTGGGATCAATTAACCTGGCAAATCTCGTAAAACGAAAGGCAGACGGCCAATACGAGTTTGACTGGCAAAGATATGAGGAGACCATCAGAAAAACAACTCGATTCTTGGACAATGTCATTGACATGAATCATTATCCAGTTCCAGAAATCGATCAAGCATCCAAGGAATCTCGAAGAATAGGCCTTGGCGTGATGGGCGTTGCAGATCTACTGTACAAGCTCAGAATTCCATACAATTCAAAGGAAGGATACGAATTCCAGTTCAAGTTGGCAGAAGCGCTAACGTACTATTCCATGGAAGAAAGCGTAGCACTTGCAAGATCCCGTGGAGAATTTGATCTGTGCGGAAAGACAGAATTCCCAGATGGCAAAATCCCAGTTTCTGGGTATTATGAAAAGCCAAAGGGCGAGCACTATTATGATTGGGACGCACTGATTTCCAAAATCCAAAAGCACGGAATTCGAAACGTTCTGACCACAACAGTCGCGCCAACAGGCACACTATCCATGATTGCGGACTGCTCAAACGGAATGGAGCCAACATTTGCCCTTGTGTTTGAAAAACGTGTGACAGTAGGGCGATTCTTTTACACAAACAAGATCTTCGAGCAAGTACTCCGAGAAAACGGACTGTACTCTGACGAACTCTTGGCAAGAATTGCGGACAACTATGGTTCAGTTCGCGGCCTAAAGGAAGTGCCAGAATGGATTCAAAACATTTTCGTAACTGCAATGGACATACACTGGTCTGATCATTTGATGGCACAGGCAGTGTGGCAAGAATGGATTGGAAATGCAATAGCTAAAACAATCAACATGCCACACGATGTCTCAGCAGACGATGTAAAGGCTGCATATCTATTGGCGCACGAACTTGGCCTCAAAGGAATCACAGTATACAGAGACGGCTCAAGACACACCCAAGTCCTGCACATGACTAGCGAGAACGCAGAAAAGACATTTGATGTCGTACCAAGCTCATTCCTGCACGAGTTCATCAGCAAGAGCATCAGAAACAACTATGTTCGAGCCCAAGTAAATAATGCACTCCAGCTAAAAATTCCAGAGGAACCACTCTTGGAGTCTGCGGTAAAGGAAGAGATCTCTGAAGACTTGCTTTGCCCGTCCTGCAAAAACACACTAGTGTTCGTTGAAGGATGCAGCATTTGCATAGAATGCGGATTTTCCGGATGTACGTCTGGATAACTCCAACCTAATTCTTTTATTATCACTTTTTTAATTTGATTCGTGGACAAGAAGATCTTTTTAGCAATTGGAATTGCGATTGCAGCTGCACTAGCTGTTTTAGTAGCACTTCCGGGCTCTCCACAAGAAAACATTATTTCTGATAAAAACGAAAAACTCGGACTAGTTGTCAACACGCCGACAAGCCAGGTTACAATGGACCAAATAAAACAAGTCTATTCCAAGGCAGGCGAGTCCGGTGCCGGAAGAACGAATCTGTACATGTTTTGGAATCACATTGAGCCAGAACAAGAAAAGTACAACTGGAAGGACACTGATGTTTTGATGAGCCTAAACAAGAACAACAACATGCAGGTAACACTGTACTTTTCTATAATTAATGGCAGGACCATAGGCCCATACCCTACTTGGATGGGAACCCCTGGATTTGGGACATCACTTGAGCAAAAGGCAACTAGAACAATTGACGCAGTCCTGACTAGATATGATGGTATAATTGATAGTGTGATAATTGGCGCAGAACTAGACTCTTACTTTGATGATGCAGATGGTAGTGTCAATCTGTATAGAGAATCATTCCAAAACATCTATTCTGAATTAAAGCAAAAACACCCAAATGTAAAGATCGGAAACGCATTTTCACTAAATAACGTATTAAACAAGAACCTGCAAAACTATGTCACAGAATTTGCAGACACTGGGGATTTTGTGGCATTCACATATCTGCCAACTGATAGAATAAACGATATTGCAAAGGCCCCATCTGACGCACAAACAGACTTGCAAAAGGCACTAGACATGGTACCAAACAACCAGGTTGCATTCTTTGAGATAAGCTGGAGCACGGCAAGTGACATAGGTGGAGGGGAATCAAGCCAGCAGGAATTTATCAAATTAGCATATGACTTTTACAGGCAAAACCAATCCAAAATAGAGTTTTTCAACTGGTATAGAATCTATGACAAACCAGACGGCACGTGTGTGGTTGATCAGAAATTCTCTGAATCACAGGTATCACTGACAAACAATGACCAGTATGTGCGGGAGAGACTAGGCAGCTATGTGTGCAATGCGGGTTTGATCAAGACTGATAATTCTCAAAAAACTGGCTGGGATGAGCTGAAAAAACAGATCCGGGCAAGCTAAAATGTTATCGCTAATAATTGCCGAGGCATCACTTGAGCTGGTACCAAAGGAATTATACTCACACAATGCCATTACCTCATACTGTAGAAAGATGGGAAAAAGGCCATCTGAAATTTTGCTTGACAATTCCTGGCACTTTGGCGCAATGAAGGGCCTCAAAAACGAGATTAAACGAGGACGACCGGATTTAGTGCATTTTTGCCTCCTTGAGGCCTGCACCATACCGTTGTATGAGGAAGACGAGATATCCGTGTATGTCCATACAATAGACGACAAGGTCATAACTGTGGGTGAGGGCGTGCGATTGCCAAAATCGTATCACAGATTTGCAGGCATAATGGAGCAGCTCTTCTCACAGAGAATCATCAAAGCAGACGACAAGACATTATTTGAAATTCAGAACATGAGCTTTTCCCAGTTGATTGACAAAATAGAGCCAGACCAAGTAATTGGACTGTCTTCAGAAGCAGAAAGAAGCAGCTATGGTGAGGTGGCAAAGATGTGTACAGACGAGACATGTCTTGTAATAGGAGGATTTCCAAAGGGCGAGTTTTTTGATTCTACCAAAAAAAGAATTGATTCTCTGTTTAGTGTAGATGAGGGACAGCTTGAGGCACATGTGGTTGTGGCTCGAACCTTGTATGAATACGAAAAAACCATTTTTATGTAGGCGCAAAAGGTTTCAATCTTGTGCGGCCGTAGTATAGCCTGGTAGTACGCTGGACTTCCAATCCCGTTACCCGGGTTCAAATCCCGGCGGCCGCACCTAAATCTAGTGTATATAGTTAGGAATACAGATTTTGCACTTTTTCGGACTAGAAAATAGGTAGGGTTTTTGATTAGGGATGTTCAATCAGTATGTGATGTCTAATATCATGAAATGGTATCTCCTACTTCTATCGTTATTCATTATTTCACCTTTAGGTTATGGCCTAGCATTTGGTCATGGTGTTAGTAGCGGAGTTCTTGGCTGCCCTGTTAACGCTTGTGGAATAACTGATTGGAGTAAACTGGAATTTGCCAAAGACGTCACATTCCAGTTTTCTCTGATTATCTATGGCTTTATCTTGAGTATCTGTCTGGTTTCAATATCTCGTGTTCATAGAGCAAAGATTAAGAAAAATCAGTAGAACGATTTAAGAAGCATTTTGGGAAAATCGCTCCAATTGACAAAAATGTTACTGTTGTTGGGGATTTTCGCACTGACTGTGCTTGGTGTTTTCCTTACTACATTTGGGTTAATTCAAATTTCTTCTGGGATGACATTAGGACTGTCATCAGACAAAATCCTGGAAACACAGCAGCTCATTTTGCTTGGAACTGTTGATTCAGCTGAGGTAAGATCAGGAGAAACAGAATACATCATTAATGTCTTGGAATATGTAAAAACTCCAAGCGGTTTTAACAAAGTTGATACATTACACGCTGTAGGATGCGGTGAGGGCCAAATTGGTGGCTGCATCACCTTTGATGAGAGACAAGATGTGCTGTTTATCTTGAACGAAAGAAACGACGCCCTCTTGGTCTCTGAATTATCATTTGTTTCGCCAAACCCGAATTGTACCATAAATGACCTCTTTAGATACAATGATGAAAAATATGACGGACTGTCAGTTTATCAGGACTCAAAGAATAATCATTATCTCTACACAAATCAACCAATAACAGCACAATACCATTATTTTAACAAAAATCTCAAAGCCACTTCAGTTGATGTAAAAATTACGGTTGTAAATGACTTTCCAGACATTCTCAAAGAAGAAACAATTCATCTTGAGCTGGACGAATGCCAACCAAACGCAAGGGCGGAAATGGAGTTTGTAATTGACTCTCCGGGTTCTTTTGCCATATCTGCAAAAGTGGAAGGTAATGGAGGAGTAGAGTCATTTAGTGGCGTTAAGGTAATTGAGCATGTTGAATCACCACTAAAACAATTCAAGTCTGGAGTTCCAATAGATGAAATTCAATGCAGGGATGGTCTGGAATTAATAATTAAATCATCTGGCGATTCTCTTGCGTGTGTTAGGCCAGAAACAAAACAAAAACTAGTGGAAGGCGGATGGGCAATAGGAAAGGAAGGAGGCTTTCCAGACTTGAATCAGAAAACCTTGCCAAAATTCGAAATTATTGGGTTGAATTACGCTGTTCATCCTGATGAGCCTCTCATGATCTCAGTTGAAAAAACTGGCTATGATAGGTGTGATTCTTGGGATGCGAGAATTATCAACGTTTCAGATAATTCTGTTGTTTGGGAACGTGATTATTTCACTTCATGTGTAGTTTTAGATCCTCCAAAACAGCAACAATTTGAGTATAGAATATCTGGTAAAGACAGACCGATTGTTGTTTCAGAAGTTGGTAGCTATGTGTTCCAAATAACCATAGGTGACACATATCTTGAAAAAGAATTTGTTGTTAGAAATAATTTTAGTGGAAAATCGCTTGAGAGAACTGTTTATCCAGTGCCTTGGGAGACTAGATCTCCCCTAAAACAATTCAAAGATGGAATTGATCCCAAAGTGATTCATTGTAATAATGGCTTAATACTCCTCCAAAGATATGATGGTACTTCAGCATGTGTAAATCCAGAAACAAAACAGAAACTGATTGAACGTGGATGGGCTAGGGATGATGCTCTTAGTACATTTGATTACATTATAGAAAAAGACGGAGTTACCTATGGAAGTCAGTACCAAATTTCAGGCGGAATTGTTGATGAAATTGTTTACAATAAGCACACAAACTCTCTAATCGTATCTTTAGGTAAATCAGAAAATGGCTTTATACAAATAGTAATTCAGACAGGCTTACTTCACTTACCAGATGAAGTCCCATACACCTATATCGTAATAGCTGATGGCAAGGAAATAGATTTTGAACAATTATCCCCAATCATTCTCAAAATACCGTTTGAAGAAGGAACCAAACAAATTGAGATTGCAGGAACACTTGAGATATAGAAAATGAAAACTAGATTTTTAATAATTGGAATTGCCTATTCAAAAAACCTAACACTAGTATAGTATTTTTTCCAGACTGCCGCAGGCCAGCCTGACTTGTCCCCATACTTTTCCACAAATCTCTTCTCAAATTCCACAAAACCCAGGTTCATCTCCTCTGTTTCAGCATCCTGCTGCTTTTCTTGCTGCTCCATTTTGACATAGACTGCCTGAAGCTTATCGTCTGAGAGAATACTTCTGGATTCGGCAAACCCAAGCATGTCATAGCTGTTATTATCAGTCAGATATCCACGGTCCCTGAACAAGCCCAGGCCAAGCAGCTTAATCCTATCTAGGATCTTTCCAGCATACGATATATC